>CALFNJ010000284.1 GCA_937902865.1 uncultured Opitutaceae bacterium | reverse complement strand
CATGTAGGGGCGTCCCTTGGGACGCCCAGGTTCGCGGTTCGGAATTCGGACGGGCGTCCCGAGGGACGCCCCTACATCCGAAGGTGGGGCGCGTTATCCCTAACGCGCCGGTTTGGCTCCGTCTGATCTTGGAACGCGGATGACGGTTACGGCGGATTAGGGATAATCCGCCCCACCCTTTCTGAAGACCCGCACTATGGCGCTTGGCGTCTAGCTATCTCAGGGCTGCTCGCGATGCTTCTGCTGCTCCGTGCCGGTGAGCTCGCGGCGCGGCTCCTTTTCATCGGAACGGTCGCCACCGCTGCCGCCCTCGGATTTCCGCATGAACAACAGGTAGATCAGCGGCAGAATCAGTGCGATCAGGACCAGGATCACGACGAGGTACATGGCATGGTCCACAGTCCCCGTTTCTCCGTCACGGTTCCGTGGCGTGGGTAGGGCGCGTTATCCCTAACGCGCCGATTTGGCTCCGTCGGCCGTGAAACGCGGATGACGGTTACGGCGGATTAGGGATAATCCGCCCCACCCCCGGAATACCTACCCCGGAATAATATCGGCCTCACCCCCACCGGTGGTGCTGGAACCACTTGCCCCGCCGCGGGTCAGCGCAGCGCATGGCGATCGACAAGGAAAGCTCGGGCATGCCCGAGGTAAATCCCCGGAAGCGCACGACGAAGGTGAACTTCGCCATGATCATCTTGGTCGTCCTGTTCTTCGCCGCGATGGGTGCCGTCGCCTGGTGGATCGCGAGACGCTGAGGAATTTTCGATTTTGGATTTTCGATTTCCGATTTCCGATTTCCGGAAAGATTTCCGGAAACTCGGAGATTCAGATTCGCCGCTGATTCATCCAGGAATCCAGCGCTCGAAAAGGTAGGGACGGGCGGCCCGCCCGTCCGTTTGGATTCCGTCAGCCCTCGACCGTCGAGCCCGGATCCAATCCTCGGAATTTCACCACAGAGACACGGAGACACGGAGGAATTGATTAATAGGTAGGGGCGTTCCTTGCGGACGCCCGGTTTGGGTTCGAATCAGGAAGGGCGTCCGCAAGGAACGCCCCTACTTCGATCGGATCGGTCTCCGTGCCTCTGTGCCTCTGTGGTGAGATTCCGAAGATCGATGCCGAAATCGAAAATCGAGAATCCAAAATCGAAAATCTGCCAATTCGCACACGTGTCCTTTAAATTTGCCCCAGCCACGCGGGCCACCGATGGTGGAGGCGGTTTCCCTCGTTTCCCCCAACCCTTTCCTTGCCCATGCACTTTCATCGTCGTGCCCTGCTTCTCTCCGCCCTCGCCGCTTTGACCGCGTCCGCGCCTGCGCTCCTGGCCGAGGGGCCGTACCGCAATCGCGACAACAAGAACGCCACCACCGATCCGGCGGAGGGAACTTATCCGATCCCGTATCAGCTGCCGACAGTGGCGGAGATCACTGACGAGCTCGTGCGGATCCGCACTTACCTGAACGAGGCGGTGCCGCTGAAGGTCGTCGACCGCAAAACGGGCAAGGAGATCACCGACTTCACCACGCCGGTCGCCGACGCGGTCACGGCGCGGAGCGCGGCGAACTTCAACCCGCTGGCCTACGAGATGGGCGTGGTCCACGCCGGCTTCCTCAAAGCCGCGGAGGTCACGGGCGACGCAGCCTTCATCGCCGCCTCGGCGCGTCAGCTGCAGTTCATCGCCGACCGGGCGCCGTATTTCCGGGCGCAGGAGGAGAAATTCCATCTCGGCCGGAGCAACAGCTTCACCGGCCTGATCGATCCCCAGGCGCTCGACGACAGCGGCTCGATGTGCGCCGCGCTCATCCGCGCCCGGATCGCCAAGGTCGGACCCGATCTCCTGCCGGTGATCAACACCTGGAGCGAGTACATCGCGCACAAGCAGTTCCGCCTCGCCGACGGCACCCTCGCCCGCCAGCGGCCGCAGGCGCAGTCGCTCTGGGCGGACGACTTCTACATGAGCGTCCCGGCGCTGGCGCAGATGGGCCGCCTGACCGGTGAGCGCGCGTGGTTCGACGATGCGGTGAAGAACGTCCAGCAGATGACCGGCTACCTCTTCAATCGTCAGCTGAACATCTACACCCACGGCTGGAACGCGAACAACCCGGACGCCCCGCAATTCTATTGGGGCCGCGCCAACGGCTGGGCGGTGCTCGCGATGTGCGACCTGCTCGACGTGCTGCCGAAAGATCATCCCGGCTATGCGCCCGTGCTAGCGCAGCTGCGAACCACACTGCGCGGCGTGGCGCAATATCAGTCCGGACTCGGTCTCTGGCACCAGTTGCTCGACCGCAACGACTCCTATCTCGAGACCTCCGCGTCCGCGATGTTCGTCTACGGCTACGCCCACGCGATCAACCAGGGCTGGATCAGCCCGACCACCTACGGCTCGATCGCCCAGGCGGGCTGGATCGGCGTTTCCACCAGGATCAATGCCCGCGGCCAGGTCGAAGGCACCTGCGTCGGCACCACGTTCGCGAGCGATCCGGTGTACTACTACAACCGTCCCGCCAGCGTGGACGCGCTCCACGGCTACGGTCCGACCCTGCTCGCCGGCGCCGAGATGATCCGGCTCTTGAAGAATCCCGCGGTCGACATCCAGGTGAAGCTGCGGACGTACCATTACGTCCCGAAGGACGGCGGCACGACGAAGTATCAGGAATAAAGGTAGGGACCGTGCCGCCCGCCCGTCCGCTTCGGCTCCGTCAATCCTCGAGCCCGGACCCGCGGGCCGCGCGTCCCTACCTTTCAAACCATCGGAATTTCACCACAGAGGCACGGAGACACGGAGGAATTGCTGAACAGGTAGGGGCGTTCCTTGCGGACGTCCTTCCGCATTCGAACTCAAACCGGGCGTCCGCAAGGAACGCCCCTACTTCGATCGGATCGGGCTCTATGCCTCTGTGGTGAAATTCCGAAGGTGGGGCGCGTTATCCCTAACGCGTCGGTTTGGCTCCGTCGGTCGTGGAAAGCGGATGACGGTTACGGCGGATTAGGGATAATCCGCCCCACCTTCGATCCGTTCCTGATTTCCTGAGTTCCAGAGAACCCTATTTCGCTTTCGCGACTTCGACGGCGTAGACCTGGATCGGGCCGCGCATGTTGGAGCGGAAGATCACCCATTTACCGTCGGGGGAGAAGTTGCCGTTCGG
>CALFNJ010000283.1 GCA_937902865.1 uncultured Opitutaceae bacterium | reverse complement strand
CGCTGACTCAAGACACAGCGGTCGAGTGCGGCGGCCCGTTGCCCCACCCCGCCGAAAGCTCCCTCCACCCGGGCACCGTCGCAACCGACGTCACAACCACCGCCCCGGCAATAAACGTGAGTTCCGCCGCAACCTCCCTAGCCTGAACGTCGTCCCAAGCCTCCAGCTCCGGCTTTCGTTCCCCGCCCCCGCCCGCCCCCGACGTAGTTTCCGTCTCCACTCTGTCGTCCTTCACCGCGCCCGCGTCCTTCGCCATCCGCCCCGCCGCGCATGAAACTCTCTGCCGCTTTGCTCGCCGGATCGCTTGCGGCGAATGCCGTCCTCATCGGCGCCTTCGCACTCCGGCCGGCCTCCGCACCACCGCTCATTCGCGCCCTTTTCCTGCATCCGCCTTCCGCCACCGCCGGCAGTCCGCAGCGTTCACCTCGGAGTCTGGGAGCGAACGAGAACCTCGCTGCGGTTTCCGCGCCTCCGGCGCTGCTCTGGTCGGCCCTGCCGACAGATGATCTGCGTCGCCTGATCACAGAGCTGCAGGCCGACGGTTTTCCGCCGCGGGCCATCCGCGCCGTGGTGGAAGAGCTCCTAGACAACCGCTACCAGCCCCGCCTCCGCGCTTTTACCGACGTGGATCCCGCCACACCCTACTGGAAAACGGCTCCCCTTCTCCTCGATCAGCATCTGAGCGAATACCTGCGCTTGACCGCGGAATATTCGAAAGCCCGGCGCGATCTGCTGGCTCCCCTCAGTCCCCGGGACGACAGCGATGTCACCAGCACCGAACGCTGGAGCTACGGCAATCTTTCCGCCGGAAAAATCGATGCGATCAACCAGATCGAACACGATTACGCCGAGATGACCTGGCAGCTGCGCGTCGCGGGCAAGGGCATCAGGCTGCCCGAGGATCAAGAGGCGGACGACCTGCTCGACCGCGAAAAGCAGGCGGATCTCGCGTCGGTGCTCACCCCGGAAGAACTCGAAGGCTATGACCTGCGGAAATCGAAGGTCACCTCCCGGCTGCGTCCCGCCCTGACGGCCTTCCAGGCCAGTGAAGCGGAATTCCACACCATCTACGGAATCGAGGACAGCCTGTCCGATGCGCTCTTTCCGGCCACCGCGCCGAGCTCGGCCGAGGCGGCTCGGCAGCAGCTGCAGGCGGAGCAACAGGCCGCCGGTCAGCTGCGCGCCGCGCTGGGCGACGCCCGATACGAGGACTTCATGCGGAGCAACGACATCAGCTACCGTCAGCTCCTTCGGCTCGAACAGCAGGAAAATCTGCCGGCGGGAGCCGTCACCCAAGCCTACGCCCTGCGCGACACGGTCGCCGCCCAGTCCAATCGCATCTTCGACGACGCGTCGCTCAGCAACGAGCAGAAGCGGGTTGCCCTCCAAACGCTGGCCCAGGACACACGGACCCAGCTCATGAACACCCTCGGGCCCAAGGCGGGGCCCGGCTACCTCGAAGCCGTCAAGTGGATCGGCGAGATCGAGCGCGGCGAAGCGATGAGTTTCGCTCCCACCCTCGCCAGCGGCATCACCTATCGCTATCGGGTCCTGCCGCCATCGGCTTCTTCGGACGGCCCTTCCGCGAGACCGATCGCACCCGCGACAAAATGATTCCCCGATGAAGGCGCCCACCCTCCTGCTCGCCGCCTCACTCGCGCTCAACGCCGTGCTGCTGGCGTCGTTCTTTTTCCCCGGCAGTCCGGAGCCGCTTCCTTCGTCGGCGCCCCTTGTTTTCGGAGTGAGTGCGGCCGGCGGTGTGGCGGCCGCGAAAGCCAAGGCCGAGACGTGGAGCGGGCTTGAACCTGGCAATCCGGCCACCTTGCTCGCCGATCTGCGCCGCGCCGGGTTCCCGCGGAAGATCGCGGATGCCGTCGCCACCGCCGAGATCCGCGCCCAGTTCGATCCTCGCCGCAAGGCCCTCGACCTCAAGGAACCCGATCGGCCGTTTTGGGAGGCAGAAGTCCAGGATCCGAAAATGAGGGCCGCGCGGCAGGAAATCACCCGGGAGGAGGAGCAGGCGATCAAGAATCTGATCGGCTCCGATTTCTACCGCGACGACGACTACGCCGCCACCCTGCAACGTCGGTTTCCCGGACTATCCGCGGACAAGCTCGCGCAGCTGGAAAATCTCTGCACCCAACGCAAC
This sequence comes from uncultured Opitutaceae bacterium, assembly GCA_937902865.1. Lineage (GTDB taxonomy): Bacteria > Verrucomicrobiota > Verrucomicrobiia > Opitutales > Opitutaceae > CAIUWA01. The sequence continues at coordinate 6,274 of CALFNJ010000283.1, read as the reverse complement.
CAACAGGTGGCGGAACTCTACGCGACGCTCAGAGGGGACTCCGCAGAAGTCGACAAGCAATTGGGCCGCGCGGAGGCGGAGTTCGACAAAGCGGAGCGCGCCCAGCGGGCCGGCATCCTCAATCCTGAAGAGCTTAGGGACTACGACCTCCGCATGAGTCCCGCCGCCAGCGTCCTGCGGAATGGCCTGTCCGGGTTCAATCCGACCGAGGAGGAATTCCAGGCTCTCTACAATTTGCAGGCAGCGTTCATGGATCGCCTCGGACCCCCTTCCTCTGCGACGAGGGAGGATATCCTCCAGGCGCAGCAGGGCCTCGGCGAACAGATCCAAGCCGCCCTCGGCGACGAGCGCTATGCAGACTACAAGCGCTCGATGAATGAGTCTTACCAGCAAACCTTCCGCCTGGTAACCCGTCTCAATCTTCCCGCCGAGACCGCGAACGAGGTCTGGGCCATCCAGCAGGACGTTCAGCCACGCATGAGCAGACTGCAAAACAACGACGAACTCTCCACCGCGGAGACCGCGCAGCAGCTCACCGCGCTGGCCGATGAGACCAAGGCCCGCATCACCGCCGCGCTCGGTGACCGCGGGTTTGAGGCGTACCGACAGTATGGCGGCAGCTGGATGCAGGGCTTTCAGCGTCCCGGTTTCCACGGTGTGCGTGTCTCCCCTCCCTGATTTCACCTCCCGCTCCCGCATGAAGCTGCCCGTCGTCCTGCTTTCGGTTTCGCTCGTGGCGAACGCCGCTCTCATCGCAATCTGGGCGCAGCCGTCGTTCGCACCGTCAGGCCTGCGGGACTATTTCTCCGGTGTTCGTTCCCGCAGGAACCCCGGCGAAGCTTCACAGTCCGTGGCCTCCGCGAAGAACAAGGCTGAGCAGCCGCAGCCGCCCTCGCCCTGGTCCGCTTTCGAGAAGAACGATCTCCATAAGCTCGTCGCCCAGCTGCGGGCAGCCGGATTTCCCAGCTACGCCATCCGCGTGATTGTGGAGGACCGCCTGCGCGACTCCTATGCGGGCCGGATCCGGCAGCTCACTGCACCGGACCCGAACGCGCCTTATGCGAAAATGGGATCCGGACAGCTCAGCTCGGATCGTTTCAACGAGATGCGCCGCCTCAATGACGAGCATGAGCAAATCCTCCACGATCTGCTCGGGGTTTTCGCCTACCGCGACAGCGGCGCAATCACGAACGACGAGCGCCGCAGCTATGGCGATTTGTCTCCCGGAAAAGTCGATGCCATCCAACGCGTCGAGCAGGACTACGAGGAAATGAAGACTCAGGCCCGCGCCGGCATGGACAACATCACGCTGCCGGAGGACAAGGAGCGGATCGCCCTGCTCGAGCGGGAAGAGCACACCGACCTCGCGGCCCTGCTCACTCCCGAGGAGATGGAGAATTATGATATCCGTCATTCGCCCGTGACCGGCCGTCTGCGCCAGGCCATGACGTATTTCCATGCCAGCGAGAGCGAGTTCCGCGCCATCTACCAGATCGAGGCGCCCCTGGAAGACGTGATCTATCCCAGCAGTTCAGGCGATCGAAGTGTCGATGATGTTGTCGCAGCTCAGCGACAGGCGAACGCTCAGATGAGCGATCAGCTCAAAGCCGCACTGGGCGACGAACGTTATGCCGAATTCACCCGAAGCTCGGATTCCGACTACCGGATGCTCGTCGGCTTCGAACGGCAGCAAACCATTCCCGATGGAGCTGCCCTCCAGGTCTATGACCTGCGCGATCACGTCGCCCAGGAATCGACGCGCGTTTTCAACGACAGCTCCCTGGACAACAGCCAGAAACTTGCGGCGCTGCAGACGCTCGCCCAATCCACCCGCGCGCAAATGCTCAACGTCCTCGGCCCGGCCGCGGGCGAGACCTACCTGCGGCAAGCGTCCTTCTGGTTGGCGGCCGTGGAACGCGGCCAGGCGGTTTCCTTCACTCCTACCCCTCAGGGCACGACATCGAATTTTCGTTCCCTTCCGGCTCCTCCGCGCGCCGGCAACGCCCCGGCCCCCGCCGCGCCTTAGTCCGGTTTCCACCTGTCGCGGCCCGCATGAAAACGTCCACCGCCCTGCTCGGCTGTTCGCTGCTCGCCAACGGCCTCCTCGCGCTCGCGGTGTGCTCCAAGCTCAGCCTCCGCTCGGCGGCTCCATCCGCTCCGTCCCCTTCGATCCAGACTCCGGCCTCTCCCGCGACGGCCGCCGGCGGTGGACCCGAAATCTGGTCGAGTCTCCAAAATCCCGACCTCCGCACCTATCGCGCTCAGCTGGAAGCGGCGGGATTCTCACCTCGCCTGGCCCGCGCCCTCGCGGCAGCGGAGCTGCACCGCCAGTTCATGGCTCGTTGGACCGCGGTCGCTCGCAAGACCGACGACTATCCCTTCTGGGAACAGCTCGTTCGAGATCCCGCGACCAGCGCGGAGCTCGAGCGGATTTCTCGTGAAGAATATGAGACCAGCCGAGAGTTGCTGGGACCTAACCCCGACGGGGACGCTCCCGCGCTCCTGCACGCGCAGTTCCCTTCTTTATCGGAGGACCAGATCACCCAGATCCTGAACATCAGCCAGGACTACGGCCGGGGGCGGAGCGAAATCTTTGGCAGCCTCGCGGGTGGCTCCATGACGACCGCGATGCGCGACAAGCTGCTGGCGCTCGATCACGATCAGCACGCGCAGCTGGCCCAGGTGCTCACGCCCGAAGAGCTGGAAAACTACGAGCTCCGCACCAGCCAGCTTGCCGGGGAACTGCGCGTGAAATTCAGCGCCTTTGACGGCACCGATGACGAATTTCGCACCGTGTTCCGCCTGCAGAGCAACTTCGCCGATCGTCTCGCCCCGCAATACGTGCCGCCGACGCCTGAAGAGAGGGACGCCCGGGAAGCTGCGCAGAAAGAACTCAGCGAGCAAATCCACGCCGCCCTCGGCGATGAACGTTTCGCCCAATACCAGCGGAGCCAGGATTTCAATTATCAGCAGACCTATCGTCTCGTCGGTCGGCTCGATCTGCCGCACAGCGCCGCCGACGACGTCTGGGCCGTGCAGCAGGACATCCAGCAGCGTTTCCCCGCGCTCCGCGCCAATCGCACCCTGACGCCCGAGGCTCGCGCCCAACAGCTCGCCGCGATGGCCGACGAAGCCAAGACCCGCATCACCTCGATCCTCGGCGAGCGCGGCTTCGAAGCCTACAAGCAGTACGGTGGAAACTGGATGCAAATGCTCCAGCGGGCGCCTGCCGCGCCTCCTGCTCGTACCGCGCGGTAACCCTGCCGCCAGGGAAGGCGTCGATTTCTGCGTGGCGGCCGCGGCGTGCGGCCGTCACCTTCTCTTACCCCTTACCCTTGTCTGTCGGATTTTGCCGGATCGGCACGATCCTCGTGAAACGTCCGCCCCACGTCGGTCATTCCGTTACCCCATGAAAACGTTGTTCATCGCCGTCTCGCTCACGGCGAATCTTCTGCTCGCCGCCTTCGCGCTCCGGCCCGCGCTCGCGCCGCCGGTTTTTCGCGACTTCTTCGACGGCGGCTCGCGCCCGTCCGTCGCCCGCTCCTCGGGAACCACGTCCCGCACGGACCGGGCGCCGAAAGCTGCGAGTCAATCGGCCGGCCTCTGGTCTCGATTGCAAACCGACGACCTGCCGACGCTGGCCGCCCGGCTGCGCGCGATGGGTTTTCCCACTGCTATCGTCCGCGCCGTGATCAGCGCCGAAGTCAGCGCCCGCTATACGTCTCAGCTGAACGCGCTGATCAATGACCCGCGGATTCCTTTCTGGAAGCAGACGCCGGGCATCCGCCTCGATTCCCCCAACTACGAGGAATACGCCCGGCTGCAGCGCGAACGGTCCAAGCTCCTGCGCGATCTGTTCAGTGATCCCGCCTTTGCCACGGATGACGTCACCGCCGCCCAGCACCGGAAGTTCGGCGATCTGTCCCGCCAGAAAATCGACCTGGTGCAGCGCATCGAGGACGACTACAGCGACATGACCTCGGCCCTGCATATCGGTTTCGGCAGCGTCATGCTGCCCGAAGATCGCGCGAAGCTCGCCCTGCTCACCAACGAAAAGCATGCGGACCTGGCCGCGCTGCTCACGCCGGAAGAACTCGCCGACTACGAAGTGCGATCCTCGCCGATGGTCGCCCTCCTCGGCCGCAATCTCGGCGCGCTCGACCCGAGCGAGGCGGAATTTCGCGCCATCGTGCGCGCCCAGCAGAGATATGGCGCTGTCGTTTCGCCAAACGGCAATCTCGACGCCGGCAATGATCCCGCCCTCCGCCAGCAGGCCTTGCAGCAACTGGTGGCCGATCTTCAGACCGGCCTGGGCGAGGCGCGGTACGCCGACTATCAACGCGAGACCAATCGCGAATTTCAGCAGCTTTCCGCCATCACGCAGCGGGAGAATCTCCCCGCAGCGCTCGCGACGCAGGCGTTCAACCTGCGGGACACAGTGGCCGCGGAATCCACCCGCATTTTCGAAGACCCTTCCCTCAGCCCGGAGCAAAAGCGGGCCGCGCTGCAGACCCTCGCCCAGAACACCCGGGCGCAGACGCTGGCGCTGCTCGGCCCGGCTGCGGGGGCGGCCTATGCAAAAATCCAGGATACCTGGCTCAACCGGGTCGAAGGCGGCAGCGCCCTCATGCTCAGAAATGACACGGTGACGATGTCCATGGGGACCATCGGGGACAATGGTGTCGGCGCCAGCTTCACGCTCACGGGCGGCCCCTCGTATCGCCAGGTCCCGCCGCCCAGGCCTCCCTCCGCCCGCTGACCTGCCCCATGAAGATTTCAAACCTGCTTCTCGGCGCCTCGCTCGCCGCCAACGCCGCGCTCGTCGGCGGCTTCATGCTGGGCGCGTGGGGCTCACCTCACTCCGTCAGTGACACGGCCGTCGCTCCCGCCTCTTCCGCCACCGCCGCGTCAAACTCAGCCCCCGCGGCTGCCCGCGACCCGATCACTGGCAAGGAATGGGCGGCCCTGCCCACGGAGGATCTCGCGGCGCTGCGCGACCGGCTGCGCGCCGAGGGATTTCCGCCGGCGGTCATCCGCATGATCCTCTCCGCCCAGCTGGGCGAAACGTTTGCCGCTCGACGGAAAGCCATCGAGGCCAGCCGCGGCGAAACTCCCTACTGGAAACCTCTGACGCCGGATCCCCAGACCCAGATGGCGCTGCGCGCGCTCGAGCGGGAGGCCCGGGAGGCGTTGACCGCCTTGGTCGGGCCCGATCCGGAAAATGGCACGGCGGCGACCCTGCAGCGGCAGTATCCCGGATTTGCCGCCGACAAGATCGCCCAGCTCGCCAGCATCCGCGACGACTATGAGCAGCGGCGCGGCGACGTTTACGCCAGTTCGGGCACCGCGCTCTCCCGGGACAAGATCAGCGCGCTGGACGCGGCCATGCATGCGGAGGTCGCCGCCCTCCTCACGCCGCAGGAGCTGGAAGATTACGATCTTCGCACCAGCAATATCGCCGGCCAGCTCCGCAACACCCTGGTCGCCTTCGATGCGACGGAGCAGGAGTTTCGCACCCTCTATCAGTTGCAGCAGTCATTCAGTGAACGGCTCGACCCCACCGGCGCAGGAGTGCCATCGCCGGATCGGATCAAGGCGCGGACCGAGGCGCAGAACGAGCTGAACGATCAGATCAAAGCCGCCCTGGGCGACGACCGATACGCGGAATACAAACGGGCGACGGATTACGGCTACCAGCAGACCAGCAAGCTCGTGGCCCGACTCGCGCTGCCTCCGGAAACCAGCAACCAGATGTGGGCGCTCCAACAGGACATCCAGCAGCGCGCCGCCGCGCTTCGCATCGACCGCACGCTTTCGGCCGCCGATCGCCTCCAGCAATTGGCCGCCCTCAACGACGAGGCAACCGCCAAGGTCACCGCCACGCTGGGCGAGCAGGGCTTTGCCGCCTATCAACAGTACGGCGGGGCTTGGATGCGAAACATCCTGCCGGCGCTGCGCCCTCTCCCCGGCGCGGCCTCCGCCGTGCTATTGAACGGCAACGGAAAGTGACCATCGAGCCAGGAACGGCGCTCTCTTCACCCGCAGTTCCCTGGCACCGGTTGAAGGATCGCGGATCGTTCCTTCCTTGAGTTCCTGAGTTCCAGATTAGCGCCTACGCCCGCTCCGAAAAAACGTAACACAATCGCCGACGCCGCGGCTGGACATCGGCGGAACGCGGCTTCACTGATTTTTGCGCATGGCGAAAACGACCGACGACCGGCGGCTGCCCAAGAAGGAATACGAGGCGCGCGTGCCGGATCGTCGCGCGGGGGCA
>CALFNJ010000282.1 GCA_937902865.1 uncultured Opitutaceae bacterium | reverse complement strand
CACAGGCTCGAGCCCGCTCCCCGTCGACGCCCGCAACCGCGCGCTCGCGCTCGACGGCAAATGGAAGAAAAACCCCGCCGCGCAGTGCTGGCTCTGGAAGGACCACACCGGCTGGCGCGAGGCGGCGGAGATCACGCGGATCGCCGCGCAGCATCGTCCCCACTTCATCGCGAAATGCGGCAACGTCTACTCCTCGGAATGGTGGTGGTCCAAGATCTGGCACTGCCTCGCCGTCGCGCCGAAGGTGTTCGACGCCGCGTATTCCTGGGTCGAGCTCGCCGACTGGATTCCGTCCGTCCTCGCCGGCGTGACCGATCCGCGCGAAATCAAGCGCGGCATCTGCGCCGCCGGCCACAAGGCCCTCTACTGTGACGAATGGGGCGGCCTGCCCGACAAGGAGTTCCTCGCCCTGCTCGATCCCAAGCTCGCCGACCTGCGCGACCGGCTCTACACTCGCGCCTACGACGCCACCGAGCCGGCCGGCAAACTCGCCCCGGAATGGGCCGCGCGCCTCGGACTGCCTGCGGGCATCGCGATCGCGATCGGCGAATTCGACGTGCACTACGGCGCCATCGGCTGCGGCGTGACCGAGGGCACGCTCGTGAAGGTCATCGGCACGTCCACCTGCGACTGCGGCGTCGTCTCCGCGCAGAAGCAGGTGCCCGACATCCCCGGAATCTGTGGCATCGTGAAGGGCGCGATCCTCCCCGGCTTCTACGGCATCGAGGCCGGCCAGTCCGCGGTCGGCGACATCTTCAAGTGGTGGGTCGAGGTCGTCTGCGAAGGCAACGACGCGCTCCACGCCAAGCTCACCCGCGAAGCCACGCGCCAGAAGCCCGGTCAATCCGGCCTGCTCGCCCTCGACTGGAACAACGGCAACCGGACCATTCTCGTCGATCAGCTCCTGACCGGACTCCTCCTCGGCCAGACGCTCTACACGACGCCCGCGGAAATCTACCGCGCGTTGATCGAGGCCACGGCCTACGGCGCCCGCGCGATCATCGAGCGCATCCGCGAATACGGCGTGCCGATCGACCGCGTCGTCTGCGCAGGCGGCATCGCGGAGAAGAATCCCCTGCTGATGCAGATCTACGCCGACGTCACCGGCTGCACGATGCAGGTCGCCGGCTCGAGCCAGGCCTGCGCGCTCGGCTCCGCGGTCTCCGCCGCCGTGCTGGCCGGGGCGCATCCTGATTTTCCCGCCGCGCAGGAGGCGATGACCTCGATCAAACCCAAGCAGTACCGCCCCCAGGCCGCGAACCGCGCGACCTACGAGCGCCTGTATCAGCTCTACCGCCGCGTCCATGACGCCTTCGGCGGGATCAACCGCGCCGCCGACCTCGGCCCGGTGCTGCCGGCGCTACTCGCCCTCCCCCCCGCCTCCCGCTGAATTCCCAATTCCCGGAATTTTCACCACAGAGGCACGGAGACACAGAGAAATCCAAACTCGGCAGATAGCCGCAAAGAGGCGCAAACAACGCAAAATACAGACCGTATGATTCAGAGCTTTTGCGTCCTTCTGCGCTTCTTTGCGGCCAATCCCTGCCTTGCTCCGTATCTCTGTGCCTCTGTGGTGAAATTCCGGAGTCCTCTCTTTTTTTAATATGATCCAAAATCTCTCCTCGTCCGAAATCTGGTTCGTCACCGGCAGCCAGCACCTCTACGGCGAGGCCGCCCTCAAGCAGGTCGCGGCCAATTCCAAGAAGATCGCCGCCGCGCTCGGGGAATCGAAGCGCATCCCGCTCAAGGTCGTCTTCAAGGCGCTGCTCACCACGCCCGACGAGATCCGCGCGCTCTGCCTCGAGGCGAACCACGCCCCGAACTGCGCCGGCCTGATCCTGTGGATGCACACGTTCTCGCCGTCGAAGATGTGGATCGGCGGACTCACCGCGCTGAAGAAGCCGTTCGTGCACCTGCACACGCAGTTCAACCGCGACCTGCCGTGGGATGAGATCGACATGGATTTCATGAACCTCAACCAGGCCGCCCACGGCGACCGCGAGGCCGGGTTCATCCACACACGGATGCGTCTCAACCGGAAAGTCGTCGTCGGCCATTGGGAGGATCACGAGGTCCAGGACCAGCTCGGCGCCTGGATGCGCGCCGCCCGCGCCTGGCACGACTGGCAGGGCGCGAAGTTCGCGCGCTTCGGCGACAACATGCGCCAGGTGGCCGTGACCGAGGGCGACAAGGTTTCCGCCGAGATGAAGTTCGGATTCTCCGTCAACGGCTACGGTGTCGGCGATCTGGTGAAACACGTCGACGCCGTGACCGACGCGCGCATCACCAAGCTCTGCGCCGAATACGAAGAGACCTATGCCGTGGCCGCCGCGCTGCGCGCCGGCCACGAGCGTCACAACGAACTGCGCTACGGCGCGCGGCTCGAACTGGGCATGCGGTCGTTCCTGAAGGACGGCGGTTTCAAGGGCTTCACCACCACGTTCGAGGACCTGCACGGCCTGCGGCAGCTGCCGGGCCTCGCGGTCCAGCGGCTCATGGCCGACGGCTACGGCTTCGGCGCCGAAGGCGATTGGAAGACCTGCGCGCTGCTGCGCGCGATGAAGGTGATGGCGGACGGCCTCGAAGGCGGCACCTCGTTCATGGAGGACTACACGTATCATCTCCATCCGAAGGGCCACCAGGTCCTCGGCGCGCACATGCTCGAGATCTGTCCCTCGATCGCCGCGCACAAGCCCTCACTCGAAATCCATCCGCTCGGCATCGGCGGCAAGGAAGACCCGGTGCGCCTCGTGTTCGACGCGCCCGCCGGCCCCGCGCTGAACGCCTCGCTCATCGATCTCGGCAACCGTTTCCGCCTGATCGTGAACAAGGTCGACGCCGTGAAGACGCCGAAGCTGCCCAAGCTCCCGGTCGCCCGCGCCGTCTGGGAATGCCGCCCCGATTTCAAGACCGCCTGCGCCGCTTGGATCCTCGCCGGCGGAGCCCACCACACGGGCTACAGCTACGCCGTCACCGGCGAGCAGCTCGAAGACTTCGCGACGATCGCCGGCATCGAGCTCGTGACGATCAAAGGCGACACCAAGCTCTCCGAGTTCAAAAAGGAACTGCAATGGAATGATCTCTACTACCACCTCGCGCAAGGGCTGAAGGCGTAAGGCGGAAGGTCGGAGGCCAGATGATCGGAAGGCCGGAAACAGACTGACACCCAACGTCGGATGACCGTCCGCCGTCCGCCGTCAGATCTCCGTCCTCCGGCATCCGTCCTCCGTCCTCCGGCTTTCCGGCATTGCCGCGGCTTAGTCGGAAGCCAGAGTGAGCGCGCCCCAGCCGAAAGGTGCGGGCCTCTACCCCGATCGTCCGCAACCTTTCTGCTTATGTCGCTCTGGCGGATCCTACGTTCAACGACCTGCTTGTGGTGTCTGGGATTGACCGGCTTCGCGGCCGTTCAGCCGGCACGAGGTGGCAAGGTCGATTACAACACCGTCCTGACCCAAGCGCGACAGTACGCCGCCGAGGGCTCCTGGGCATTGGCGAAGGAAAGCTTCGCCAGCGCCCGTGCCGCCGCACCCGATGCGGAAGCGCGCCGGTGGTCCGAACTGGGGTTCGCCGACGCCAGCTGGCGTTCCGCCGACTCGGAAGAGATGGGCTACCATCCTCCTGACTGGATCGACCGTCAAAGCGCAGCCCTGGACGCTCTGCTCGCACCTTATGACGGCGTGGCGGCGCACGACGCCTTCTGGCTGGCGGTGAAGGAAAGCCGGGCCGCCCTCCACGCACGCGCTTTCGGATCTGCCAGCGCCTGGTCCGACCGGTTCGACGCGCTCGATTATCTGGCCGATCAGCCTCCCGGCGCGGCCGCCGCCGACGCGTTGATCGACTACCTCCAGACACTGCTGAGAAACCGCGATCAAGTTTACGACGACAACACGCGGGCTCGGCTCGACAAATTCCTCCTGATCGCCCGGCAAACCGCACCCGCGGGCGACAAGCGCGCCTGGATCTTCGTGCGCTCCGCTGAGCTCGGAAATCGCAACCGGTTCCTTCCCTTGCCCGCTCGCGCCGAGCTCTGGGCGCAGGCGCTGGCCGCGTCCGCCGGCACCACCTTCCAGCCGGAGGCTCTCGCCGGAGAATACCTTTTTCGCATCAACACCGGCTGGAGTCCCGATTCGCCGAAGGACACGGTCGTGTCCGCCGCCGCCCGCCTCGACGAGCTCGCGGCCCTGCGCGCCAAACTTCGCGGCGCCAATCCCACACTGCTTCCGACCCAGTTTCCCTCCCGGCTCGACGAGTTCGAGAAGCTATGGCGCCAGCCGCAGCTGGGAATCGCCATGGAACGCAGCTTCACGACCACCGCCATTCCCCGCTTCCGCTATTCCGCCGCCGGCTACCGCGAGCTGACCGTCGAGATCTATCGCCATACCCTGGAAAGCTGGACCAAACGTCCCGACGACGTGGCCGAGCTGGTGCGCGAGGGAGTTTCGCCGGACTTCCCTGCTCGCTCGAACCGGCTGGAAGCGCTGCGGGCTGTCGCCGAGCGCGTGGACCGGTTCACCATCCCTCTCGCCGGGGCGGAGACGAGAAGCTGGCAGAGCGAGGTCCGCGACTTGCCGGTCCGTGCGCCGGGGTTTTACACGGTCGCGCTGATCGGCGACGGCCCCGCCGGGCAGAAGGCTTTTCTCCATCACTTCATCATCTCCGACGCCCGGATCGCGATCGCCACGTCTCCCGCCGTCCCCGGCACCGCCTTTTTCCATGAGGCCGACTCCTACGCCCCGCTGGCGAATCGGGCGGTTCGCGGAATCGTTCGGCCGGCCGGCGCGCCGGCGCTGCCCTTCGCGGCCACGACAGACCAAAGCGGAGCCGTGCAGCTTCCCACCATTGGCACGGGGCAGGAATTCATCCACAGCGTCCTCTCCGCCACAGTCGACGGCCATCCGATCGAATATGATTTCGGGGTCCCGGAAAATTTTTCGCCCCAAGTCACCGCCGACCTGATCCTCGATCGTCCGCTCTACCGGCCAGGGGAAACCGTGCATTGGAAAATCGTCGCCCGCGAGCGGGACAGCGGCCGTTTCATCCCGCCAAAGCAAAAGCTCACGGTCTCCGTTCGCATGGCCTCGAGCAGCGTGCCCTTGGTCACCGACCAGGCGATCACGTTCAATGCGTGGGGCACGGCCCGGGGCGAATGGACGATCCCCGCCGCGACCCGACCGGACCACGCCGTCGTCGTCCTGCAGCTGGAAGGCAAGAATGAGGTCCAGCTCCCTGCCACCTTTCGCGTGGATAATTTCATTCCGCCCGCGCTCAAGGCCGACATTGCGGCGACCGGCGGAGCCGATGCCATGCGACCCGGCCAGGAGTTAGTCTTTCAGGTGCAGGCCGATTATCTCTCCGGCGGTTCGGCCGGTGGGATCCCCGTCCTCTGCGATTTCAAGGTCCACTCCTACGCCGATCTCTCCCGCGACATTATTTTGAGAAACAGCTTTGAAACCTGGCAGAGGGCCCTGGACCAAGGATCGCAAAGAGCGACGACCGATCGCAATGGACGAGCGGAATTCCGGATCCGGATCCCCGATTTGATTCCGCCGGACGCGAGCTTATCCGTCTCGGCGACCGTAGAGCCGCCCGGGATGCAGACCGTGCAGACCCGAACCAGCGTGCGGATCACCCCCACTGGCCTGACCGTCCTCACCGATGGCTGGACCGAGCCGCACCCGGCGCGACCTGGCGAAACGGTGGACTTCGCTTGCTCCCTCTTCGACGGCGAGCAGAAGCCGCAGCAAGTCGAAACCGAGGCGCAGCTGGTCGAGAAAAAGTGGCTGGAAACCTGGCTCAGTCCGGACGGACGCCTGGTGTCCGGCTCCGAACTGGCTTGGGTCCGCGCCGAGCTGAAGAGCCCGCCCGATCGTCCCCTCCCCGCGCCATGGCGGCAACTCTACGCCGACTACGTGGAGACCCTCGTGTCCTCCGTCCACTGCCAGTCGGATGCCAAAGGAAACGTGCAGGTTCCCTTCAGGATTCCTCACGCCGGATTTTTCCAGCTCCACTTCCAACACGGCGGAAAGGCACTTTCTCCCTCCGGAAATGAGCTCAGTGTGATCGCCGCCGATGAGGCCACGACCGATCTCGCGGTCTCGCCCTCTTACTCGAACGTCCTGGTGCCGTCCTCCGTCGACTCGAGCGGATCCGTCCCCGCGCTCGTGATCCTCCCCGAGGGCCGGTCCTCGGGCGTGATCGCGGTTTCCGGGGAAAACGACACCGTCGTCCGCCGGTTCGACTTGGCCGGCCGGGTGGGATGGCTTTCCGTCGACCGCCCGCCTCGCCTGGCGGGCGGAGGTCGTGTCGTGGTCCAGCCTTTCGGAGGCAAGATCAGCAACGCCGCTTTCAAGATCACCGACCCATCGGTTCGCTTGAACGTCACCTTGCAGACGACCGGCGAGGAAGCAAAACCGGGAGCGTCCGCCGCGGCGACAATCAGCGTCACCGATCAGGCCGGTCAACCGGTCCCGGCGGAAATCACCGCCTTCGCCAGCGACGAGGCCGTCAATCGTTTGGTGCCGGAAGCATATCGCTCATTCAATCCGGTGTTCTGGAATTTCTACGAAGCCATCCCCGTGGCGATCACCGGAAGCGCCCTCGCCGGCTTCAACGAAAGGCCCTTGGAGCCCCTGCCTGACATCCGTCCCGGCATGCGCCTCAACCCGAGCACGCCGCTGGCGGACTTCGACGACGAAATGGTCGAATTGATTCCCTTCGAGGTGTCCGCCGGCGAAGGAGGCGTGGGATATGCCGCGATGAACACCCTCGCCGGCACCAGGCTTACCCTGTCGATTCCGCAAAGCCGCGGTCTCGCAGCCATGCCGCAAGACGCACTTCCTGCCCAGCCCGCCCTGGTGGTTCGCCAGCACTTTTCCTCCACCGCTTTCTGGGAACCGGATGTCGTCACCGACGAATCCGGTCAGGCGCGCATCGCCTTCACCTATCCCGACAATCTCACCGGCTGGCGCTTCACCGCCTATGCGGTCGGCCGCGACGGCAATCGTTTCGGCGAGGCCCTCGCCTTCACCCGTACCACGCTCCCATTCCAGGCTCGTCTGCAGACGCCGCGTTTCCTCGTCGCGGGCGATACCGCCAGCTTTTCCGCCACGCTGGTCAATCGCCGGGAACAATCCTTGTCCGCGTCGGCGCAACTCACCGCCAGTGGCGCGGTGGAGACGCTCGCCGCGGGCTCCGCCCCCCGGGAAAATCTCGCGCTCGCTCCCCTCGCGGAAACCTCCGCGTCGTGGTCGGTTCACGCCAAGCAGGCCGGAGACGCGACGCTCGAGTTGCAGGCCGCTGCCGGCACCGACGCCGATGCGATGCAGCTCGTCGTGCCCGTGCTCGAGAATGGGATGATCCAGGACACCGCCGCCAGCGGACGCATCGCTCCCGATCGCAAGGATCTCGCCCTGACGCTCGCGCTCCCGAGTCCGCTCGATCCGGCGCGCACACAGGTCCGCGTTCTCGTCTCGCCCAGCCATGCGGTCACCCTGCTCGACGCCCTGCCGGATTTGATCGATTACCCGTACGGCTGCGTCGAACAGACGATGAGCCGCTTCCTGCCCGCGATCCTCGCAAAGAACGCCCTGCGTGAGCTGGGTTTCAATGCGGCCGACATCGAGCACCGGATCCTGAGTCGTCCTCCCGTGGCCGATGGCTGGCGCCGCCCCACCGGCGCTGGATTCGGGAAATTGGACGAGGTCGTCGAACAGAGCCTGAGCCGGCTGGCCGCTTCGCAGATCAGCCGCTCCGGCGGCTACGGCTGGTGGCCTGGCCAGACGGAGTCCGATCCATGGATGACCGCCTATGTGGGCTGGGGCCTGGCCCTCGCGGCGGACGCCGGGGTCGCTGTTCCCTCGCAGCTTTTTCCCACCCGGGCCTTGCTCCAGGTCCGCAGAACCCTCGAGCCCTCCGACGACCAGCTGGCGTGGACCGTCGCCGCTCTTGCCCGACTGGTGTCGCACCTGCCCGCCTCCGAACGCGACGAGGCGATGGATGTCAGCCGCAGCCACTTTGAGGAAGCGTTTGACGCCCGTGACCGACTCTCCGCCTCCGGCCGCGCCAATCTCGCCAGCGCCGCCCGCGCTTTCGGAACCGCCGAGCAGCGGGCCATCCTCGTCCGCAATCTCGAGAATGGCGCCGAGCGCTCCCGTTCCAACGATCTGGGTGACACCGTCCATTGGGGCCGCACCGCCGGCTATTGGCGAGCGACCGAGGGCGCGGTCGAATCCACCGCCCGCACCCTGCTCGCGCTGCTGGAAAACGATCCGCATCACCCGCTCATCGAACCCGCCGTCAACTGGCTCGTGCTCAATCGCCGCAGCGCCGGCTGGCAGAATACGCGGGAAACCGCCTTCGCCGTGCTCGCCAGCCTCGAGCTGGCCGCTGCGGATCGCCGGGCCACCGGGCAGCACTTCG
>CALFNJ010000281.1 GCA_937902865.1 uncultured Opitutaceae bacterium | reverse complement strand
GGCTGGATCGAATCTCCTTGGTCAGCCCAGCGACGCGAACGGATGACGCGTGCGGTTCGTGACCCGGCGGAGGAATTCCTCCACCTCGGGCGACTCGAAATTGCCGACCGGATAATTGACGTCCGGAAACAGGTGCGAACCACCCGGCTCGGAATAGGTGGCGCGCATGTTGCGCACGCTCCAGCCGCTGAGGAAATATTTGATCTCGTCGATCGCCATCCGCATCCGGCTGGGCGCGTTGCTCGCCGCGCCGTCATCCGGCTGCACTTTCACGTACTGCTCGGGCACGAAACAAAAGGACTCCGGCGCCAGGGCGCGGAAAAGGTAACCGGTCTCGCCATTGATGGTGATCGTGGAGCTCATGGGCAGAAAGGGAGGAAGGATGAAGGAAGAAGGATGAAATGGGGCTCGGGCTTCGGCTTCATACCGCCGTGGGCTCGGGCGTCTTGCCTGAGGCGATGATCTCGCGCTCGGCCTGCAGCCAGTGCTCGAGATCACGGCCATGGGCGCCGAAGCAGGTGTTCAATTCGTCGGCTCGGCGCGCGATGCGGAGCTCGAGTCGGTCAAGATCGTCGACCGGGGCGAAGCCCGGCTCACGGGAAGAATCGGCGGAGGTGGCGAAGGGCGTCATGGCGGCGGGCGGAACGGAGGCGAGGAAACGGAGACGGGAGCGGAGGAACAAACGGACGCGAGCGGGGCAGGGAAGCAAACGATGACCGACCTTCCGCCGATTCTCAACCTGCCCAATGTTAAATCCGGGTGACGCCCCCTCCCGCTTCCGGGAGGGGGAAATCCCAAAATTCCATTTTCCAAACGCCAAATCCTGGATCCGAACTCCGGAACTTTCAGTCGTAGGGGCGTCCCTTGGGACGTCCGTCAGGACGTCGAGCCTCGAACCGGGCGTCCCAAGGGACGCCCCTACGTCGCCAAGATTTGGTTTTTGCGTTTTTCACGGCCGGAAACCGAGTGGAAATCGCGGATGATGCGCAGGTCTGGCCCCTTCGCGCCTCGTCCGCCTTTGCTTCGGAGTCCGATCATTTTTTTGGCGTTTGCCTCCTGGCGTTTGGATTTTCCGTCTCTCGCGGCGCCGCGAGAGACGGGCCTATTTCGTTGCCAGCATGCAGCCGCCTCTGCTTCAACGGGCGGAACCCCACCCCAAACTATGCAATGGTACTATGCTGAAGGCGGAAAGCGGAACGGACCCATCTCACAGGAGGAGTTCGACCAGTTGGTGACGAAAGGTAAGATCACGTCCTCCACGCTCGTCTGGCACGAGGGCATGCCGCAGTGGCGGCCCTACGCGGAAGTCGGCGGCGGACAGCCGGCGACGGATGCCGGCGACACCGCGGTTTGCGTCGTCAGCGGCAAGACCTATCCCAAGCGCGAGATGATCCAGTATGAAGGCCGCTGGATCAGCGCGGAGCATCGCGACGAATATTTTCAGCGCATCCAGGAGGGGGCGCCGCTGATCGGGACGCAGGCCGTGCCCGGGCCGTATGGCTACGGTGGCTTCGGCAGCCGTTTTGCGGCGGTGCTTCTGGACTCCCTCATTTTGATGTCCCTCACCGTCCTGATCGCCTTTGTCGTGGGCGGCATCTTCGGCGCCACCGGACTCCTGAAGCGGAATGACACGAGCGGGATGCTGCTGATGCAGGTGGTCATCCAGGCCGTGAACCTGGCGATAACGCTCACGTACCAGGTTTACTTCATCCGCAAAAACGATGCGACCCCCGGCAAGATGGCGGTCGGGCTCAAGATCCTCCGGTCGGATGGCAGCAAACTGAGTGCGGCACGCATCATCGGCCGGTATTTCGCCCAAACGTTGAGCGGGCTGACCCTGTTCATCGGCTATTTGATGGTGCTCTTCGATGACCAGAAGCGCTCCCTGCACGACCGCATCTGCGACACCCGCGTGATCAAATCGAAATGACCACGGGCTCGCCGCTGTCCTGTCCGCGGTGCGAAAAGGTCCTCGAGCCGATTTCGTGGTACGACGCCGGCTCGGGGCAGTGCAAATCCTGCCTCACGGAGTTCGAGTTCACGGGCTTTCCCGCGCTGACGGCCGGCCGGACGCGGGTCGCGGCGCAGGCGGTGCAGGTCGCGGAGGAGTCGGTCTGCTTTTTTCATCCGGAAAACCGGGCCGAGACCGTCTGCGAGGACTGCGGCCGCCTGATCTGCACCGTGTGCACGATCCCGTTTGGCGGTCGCCGGCGCTGCCCGCTCTGCGTGGCGGCGGCGCGGCGGTCCGACGCCGGTGATGTCGTGCGCGACCGGGTGCTCTACGATCACCTGGCTTTCGCGCTGGCGCTTTATCCGCTGCTCATCTTCCCGGTGACGTTTGTCACCGCTCCGGTCGCGCTGGGTTTCGTGATCTTTGGCTGGAAAAAGCCGAACAGCCTCGTGACCGGCCCGCATCGGCTGCGGCTGGTCAGCGCCGCGGTGCTGGCTGTCCTTGAGATCATCGGCTGGCTGCTGGTCCTCTTGTTTCGCCTGCGCCGCGTCTAACCCGCCATGGCCCGCGCTCCCAAAACCTACACGCGCCTCACGCGCAACGCTGTCGGACTCGGCGCCTATTCCGGCCTCTGGGCCGGGCAGGGGGATCTCATCCTCGTCCGATCGACCGGCTACAGCGAACATTACGCCCGGCTGCGACTCCACGACATCAAGGGGTTCTTCACGCTGGGCGGCGATCGCCGGCTTGGCTGGGGACTCGTCTGGGGCGTGGTGCTGTTCTTTTCCGGGATCGTCGCGATCGTCGGCTGGCAGCGGGATGAGGCTCCGATCGCGTCGAGCATCGTCGCGGGCATCGCGCTCGTGATCCTGGTTTGGAATCAACTGCTCGGCCCCGCCTGCCGGATGTATGTCGTGACGGATGTGCAGGTGCTCCCGCTGCCCGCAGTCGTCCGCCGCTCGCGCGCGCGCCGGCTGCTTGCGCGGCTGCAGCCAATGATTCTCGAAGCGCAGGCGGATCTCGTTTCCACGGCGTCCGTCGCCACGCCTGAGACCGCGCCCTCTGCGGCTCCCGCCGCTCCGACGTCGGAACCGCCGCCGGTTTCCCCGAACCCATGAACGTCGTTCCGCCGCCGCTGCCCGGGCTGCACACGCGGCGCTGCGTCCGGCATTCGGCGCGGGAGGCGGCCGCCCGCTGTCCGGAATGCGGCGGATTTTTCTGCCGGGAGTGCGTGGTCGAGCACGCGGGCCGGCTGTTGTGCGCGCCGTGCCTGGCCAGGATTTCCCACGGAGCGGATGTACGTCGGATCCGCTGGGCTCGCTGCCGCGAGGCGCTGACGGCGGTGGCCGGCGTCGCGGTGCTCTGGCTGGTGTTCTATGTGGCCGGCGCGCTGCTGCTGAAAATTCCGTCGCAGGTGCACGACGGCTCGGCCTGGCGGCGGTTGTCCGCTCATCCCCACTCATGACCACGCCCGCGAGTTCACGGCGCTCCGTGGCGGAGCCGGCGGCGCTCGAACTGTTGGAGGAGGCGGTGCACCTGCTGCGGCTGGCGCCGGCGGGGACGCTCGCGATCTATTACGCGGGCTCGGTGCCGTTCGTGCTCGCCGGACTCTTCTTCTGGGCTCGCACGACCTGGTTCCAGCCGGACCTGGCCGCGGTGGCGTGGGACGCGCTCGGGCTGGTCACGCTCTTCGTGGTGATGAAGGCGGCGCAGGCCGAATGTTGCGGGCGCCTGCTCGCGCAGCGGCTCGGTGTCCCGCCACCGGTCACGTCGGTCGCTCGTTTCGCCCGGCTCGCGCTCGTGCAGCTGCGGGTGCAGCCGTGGATGACGCTCGCATTTTTTCCGGCGCTCGTGCTGATCGTGCCGTTCGGCTGGGTGTATGCGTACGGGCAGAGCGCCACCGTGCTGGGCGACGCTGCCCGCCTGCGGGTGGAGAGCGCGGATCAGGCGAAGCTCTGGCCAGCGCAGAACCACGTGGCGCTGCTCGTCCTCCTGCTGTTTGGGCTTTGCGCCTGGGCCAACCTCGCGGCCGCCTTTTATCTGATGCCATCGCTCGCGGACCGTTTCCTCGGCATCGATCATCTCTTCGGCCTGTCGGGCCTATGGTTTTTCAACACGACGTTTTTCGCGTCCGTCACCGCGCTCACCTGGCTCGCACTCGATCCGCTCGTCCGCGCGTTCTACACGCTCCGGGTGTTTTACGGCCGCGCCCTCCGCACCGGCGAGGACCTGCGCCTTGAACTGCAGGCGGATCAATCGCGGCCGTGGGCTCGTCGCGCCGGGACCGGCGTCGGAGTCGCCGCGGCCGTGCTCCTCGCGCTGGCGCTGTCGGTGTCCTCGCCTCGTCTCCGCGCCGCTGACGCCGCGACGACCGCAGGGCGCCCGCCGGCGACAGCACCCGCGGTGGCGCCGGCGGCCCTGGACCGCGCGATCGATGGCGTGCTGGCCGGGAGTGAATTCCAGTGGCGGCTGCCCCCGACGCCGGAAAAGGCGCAGGAGCAGGGGCCGATCGGGCGCTTCATCGGGTTTGCGGCGGAAACGCTGCGAAACGGATGGGAGGCGACCGTGCGGGCCGGTCAGCGATTCCTGGTTTGGTGGGATCGCCACGTCAGATTCTCGAACTCGGGCTCGTCGAGCTCCGGCCGATCAGCCGCCGCGCCGGTGCTGGGGCTGGTGCGCCTGCTGTTGTACACGCTGATCGCTGTCGGGGTTGGACTCATGATCTGGTTTGCCGTCGTGCTCTGGCGGCGTTCACGCGAGACGGTGGTCGTCGCGACCGCCACCGGCGTCCCCGCCGCGGCCGCGCCGGATCTGGCGGACGAAAACCTGGATGTCGCCCAGCTGCCTGCGAACGGCTGGCTCGAGCTCGCCCGGGCCCAGGCGGCGAACGGAGAATGGCGGCTCGCGCTGCGGGCGCTTTATCTCGCCACGCTCTCGCGCTTGGCGGACGAACGCCTGCTCACGCTGGCGCGCTTCAAGACGAACCTGGACTACGAGCGGGAACTGCGCCGCCGGGCCGCGGCTCGGACCGAGGTCGTCAGCGGTTTCACGGCGCGCCGCCGGCAGTTCGAGGGCGTGTGGTATGGCAACATCGCACCGGCGGAGGCGGAGGTGCGCGACTGGCTGGCCGAACTGGAGCGACCGCTCACGCCATGAAACGCGGCGGCGCCCTCTTCGTTCTCGCGCTCGTCTTCGCCGGCCTCGTTCTCGGTCTGAGCACGCTCGTGCGGCTGCGACTCGCCCGCGGCGATGTGTTTTCGCCGTATTCGTCGCTGCGGACCGATCCACTCGGCGCCCGTGCGCTGTTCGACAGTCTTGCGGACCTGCCGGGCTTCCGGCTCGAGCGCCGCACGCGTCCGCTCGCCACGCTCGAGCCCGAGCCGCCGCGGCTGATCGTGCTCGCCGGCTGCCTCCGCTCGCAATGGAACCAGTTTTCCCCGGAGAGCTTCGCGGCGCTCGACGCGGCCGTGCGCGCCGGCAGCCGGCTCGTCATCACGTTTCGGCCGGAGACGGGACAGAACGAAGGGGAAGGGGAGACGGGAGCCGGTCCGTCCGAATTGGGGCCGGGCTCCGATCGCGAGAAGAAGCCCGCCAACCTCACCGCCGCCTGGGGCATCACACCGCGACTCAAGGCCGAGAGTATCAGCGACGACGGCGCCGGCGAACTGCAGCGAGCCTTCGGCGTGCTGGCGTCGCTGCCGGCCAAGCTCGTGTCGTTCGGCGATATTTACCTGCGTCCCGTGCCCGGGGTGGGTTGGCGCACGATCTATCGGCGCGGGCTCGATGGCGTGATCTTCGAGCGGTCGCTCGGCCGCGGCTCGATCGTGATCGCGGGCGACTCATATTTTCTCAGCAACGAGGGACTGCAGCATGACCGTGCGACGGCTTTCCTGGCGTGGCTCGTTGGGCCCTACACCTCGATCGTCTTCGACGAGAGCCATCTCGGACTGAGGGCGGATCCCGGCATCGCGGCGCTCGCTCGCCGCTACGGTCTCACGGGCGCGATGATGACGCTGCTCCTGCTCGCGGCGCTGTTTGTCTGGCGCCGGATGGCGTGGTTTCTCCCGCCCGCGCCCGAATCGACCGAGGTGGCGCTCGCTTATCATCCCGCCGCTGGTTTGGAGGCATTGCTGCGCCGGGCGGTGCCGGCAAATCGGCTCATCGCCACCTGCCTCGCGGAATGGCGGCGCACAGCCGGCGCGCGCGACGCCCAGCGACTCGATCGCGCGGTCGCGGCGGTGCCGGTCCCGGATGAACCCGTGGCCGCCTACAATGCCGTCGCGCGCGCCTTGAACCGTTCCGAGTCGAACCTTTCCCCGTCCCAGAAATCTCCATGAATCCAGCCATCGAAAAACTGAACGCCACCCTGGCCTCCGCCCGCGCGGAGGTTGCCCGCGTGCTGATCGGCCAGGAGGCCGCCGTCGAGCTCGCGCTTGTGACGCTGCTCACCCGTCATCACGCCCTGATCGAGGGCGTGCCGGGCGTCGCCAAGACGCTCCTCGTGCGCACGCTCGGCCACGTGCTCGGCGTGCCGAGCGGGCGCGTCCAGTTCACACCCGACCTCATGCCGGCGGACATCACCGGCACGAACGTGTTCAATCTCCAGACGAACCGTTTCACGCTCATTCCCGGGCCGGTGTTCACCACCTTCCTGCTCGCGGACGAGATCAACCGCGCGCCCGCGAAGACGCAGGCGGCGCTGCTGCAGGCGATGCAGGAACGGGTGGTGAGCATCGACCGCGACACCCACGCGCTGGATGAAAACTTCACCGTCTTTGCGACGCAGAATCCCGCCGACTCGGAGGGCACCTATCCGCTGCCCGAGGCGCAGCTGGACCGCTTCATGGTGAAGATCCGGATGGAGCCGCCCACGCGCGAACAGGAGCTGGTGCTCGCCCAACGCATGCTGGGTGCCGACACGCCCGAGGCCGTGCTCGCTTCCGGCGCCGTGAAACCCGTGCTGGGACCGGGCGAGCTGCGCGCTCTGCGCGAGACGCTCACCGCCGTGACGATGCGCGAGGAACTCGCGGCCTACGTCGTCGATCTCGTCCGTGCGACCCGCGCCCACGAAAGCGTCCTGGTCGGAGCGGGGCCGCGTGCGACGCAAGCGCTGCTGCTCGGCGGACGGGCGCGGGCTGCGCTCGATGGGCGCGATTACGTCACGCCCGACGATGTTCGCGGCCTCGCTTCCGCCGTGCTCGGCCACCGCCTCGTACTGCGTCCCGAGTTCGAGATCGAAGGCCTGACCGTGGAGGAAGTCGTCACCCGCGTGCTGGAGGAGGTCGCGGTGCCGCGCTGAGCCGCATGAGTTTCGTTCCCACCGAGCGTCTTCTCTGGCTGGTCTTCGCCGCGGCCCTGCTCGCGGTCGGCGCCGGACCGTGGCCGGAATTCCAGCCGGCGTGGCTCATTTCGCTCGTCGTGCTGACGCTCGCGGCGATTGGCGACGCGATTGGAGCGCTGGCGGGAACCCGCGCGCCGCGACCGGCGGTGCCCGGCGTGCTCCGCTTCCTGCGCGATCGCGCGGGGACGATTCCCGTGACCTTCGCAAATTCGGGTGGTCGCGCTCGGCGTTTGTCTTTCGCGCTGGGCCTGCCCGGAGAATTTATTTCGACGGACGACCGAATCCGCGTGGACCTGCCCGCAGGCGCGCCGCGGGCACGGGTCGATTGGAAGGTGACGCCGCGCCAGCGTGGGCGCTTCGGCGGCGTGCTGGCGGTGGTGGAAACGGATTCCTTCCTCGGACTCTGGCAGGTGCGGACCCGGTCCGAGCTGCCGTGTGAATTGCGGGTGTATCCCAATCTCCTCGCGGAGCGGCGCAACGTGGCGGCGATCCTCCTCGCGCGCGGCGATGCCGGCACGCGGGTCCAGCGCACGCTTGGACGCGGCCGGGAATTCGAAAAGCTGCGCGACTATCTGCCGGGCGACGATTTCGGTGAGATCCACTGGAAGGCCACCGCCAAGCGGAACCGGCCCGTGACCAAGGTGTTTCAGGCCGAGCGGACGCAGGAAATTTACGTGGCGGTCGACGCGTCGCGGCTGAGCGCGCGGCCAGTGCGGCGGGACGGAATCGAGCAGACCGCCCTGGAACGCTGCCTCACGTCGGCGCTGCTGCTGCTGGCCGCGGCGGAGAAGCAGGGCGACCGATTCGGTTTCATCGGCTACGACGATCGCGTGCGCGTCTTCGTGGGCGCGGGCACTGGGGCGGAGCATTACGCCGCCTGCCGTGAGGCGATGCTCGGACTGCGTCCGAGCGAATCGGCGCCGGACATGGCGGAGATCTTCGGGCATCTGCGGCTGCGCCTGCGCCGGCGGGCTCTGCTGTTCTTCCTGAGCGATCTCACTGATCCGGTGCTCGCGGAGGATTTCGCCCGTCATGTCCGCGTGCTCGCCCGTCAGCACCTGATCATCGCGGGCCAGCTGCAGGCGCCGGAGATCGCGCCGCTGTTCCGGGGAGCACCGGTAACGGCGGCGGACGATGTCTATGAACGTCTGGCAGGACACGCCCGCTGGGCAGAAT
>CALFNJ010000280.1 GCA_937902865.1 uncultured Opitutaceae bacterium | reverse complement strand
CCACGGTCTTAAATTCCGGCGAATTCGCCGCGAGCACTTCGCGCTCCGCGATCGCCTTGGTGAGCGGGTAAGGACTCGGGCAGCGGTCCGTCAGCGGCAGCGACTCGTCTGCGTTCCGCAGATCGCGACCGTTATAGACGACGCTCGGGGTGCTGGTATGGACGAAATGCTTCACCCCCTGCTCCCGGGCCGCCGCCAGCAGCGCGCGGGTGCCGAGGACATTGGTGCGGAAAAAATCCGCGTACGGTCCCCAGACGCCGACCTTCGCCGCCACGTGATAGACCGTCTCCACCCCGGCGCAGGCGGCGCGCACGGCCGCGGCATCCTCCAGCGAAGCCCGCACGAAGCGAACGCCACGGGCCTCGAGCGCCGGTGCGGGCGTGCGTCCGAGGACGATCACGCTCCGGCCTTCACGCAACAGGCGCTCGACGATCCGACCGCCGAGAAATCCTGTTCCGCCCGTGACCAGCGTGGCCGTCGTGCTCGTGCTCATGCCTCGGAATCGGACAGAAACGGCCGCGCAGTCGCCGCCCACTTCGCGAGCGTGAGGCGATGAATCTTCGCGTTGTGCCGTCGGTCGACCGGAAACCGCGGGTGCAGGAAAAATTTCCGAATGCCCGCGGTGTGTGGCTGCGATTGCGCGGTCTGCTTCAGAATGCCCGCGAACAGGGTTCGATTCTCACTGATCGGAGAATCCTCCACGACGAGCGCCGGTTCCATGGCCCCGGGTTTTCCCAATCCGATCAATGCGACGCGGATGCCGGCGAAGGTCATGCGAAACACCTGCTCGCACGGATCGGTGAACAACGTCCCCGTTGGGGTGATGACGCGCTCAACCTTGCGCCCGCAAAACCACAAGCGTCCCGCCTCGTCGAAACGACCGCAGTCGCCCATGCGATGCCAGAACGTGGCGCCGTCGCGGATCTTGGCGGCCGCGGTCGCGTCGTCCCGGGCGTCGTAACGTCGCGTGACCACGGGGCCGCGGACGATCACCTCGCCGATCTCGCCGCGCGGCAGCTCCCTCACCTCCGCAAAGGTGGCGATCGGTTCGTCGCTGATCCCGATGATGCTGACATCCATGCCGGCCACCGGCCGCCCGACGCAGGTGCCGAAATGAACATTTTCCTTCAGCACCTCGCGGCGGAGCACCTCGAAGGTCTGCGTGCTGCTCACCGGCAGCGCCTCGGTGGCGCCGTAGGGGCTGTAAATCGCGCCGCCCGTCAGGATCTTCTGCGAGTCGGCGTAAAGCGAGAGCGGCACCGGCGCGCCCGCGCACAGGACGCGCCGCAGGGATGGCAGCGGCACATTGTGCGTCAGGCAATGATCCATGATTTTTCGCCACAGCGTGGGCGAACCGAAGGAGTTCGTGACCTTCATCTGCCGGATCGCCTGCACGATTTTCGCCGGATCGACGCTGGCCGGCCGGCTCGGATCGATCTCGGGCACGACCGTGGTCATGCCCAGCGCCGGATTGAAGAGCGCGAAGATCGGCAGCATCGGCAGGTCGATCTCGCCGGGCACGATGTCGTAGGTTTCGCGAATCAGCCGGACCTGCGCGTCGAACATGCCGTGCTCGTAACACACGCCTTTCGGCGCGCCGGTGGAACCGGAGGTGAACAGTATCGCGGCGAGATCATCCGCGCCGCTGGCGACCGGCTCGCTGCCGGATGGTGCGATTCCCGGGGGATTCGCGCGTGCCAGTGGAGAGGCGCTGACCGGGACACGAATCTCCACCGAGGAAAAGGCGGACCGAAAAACCCGGCTGATCAGCCGGGCGAGCGGAATGCCGGCGAGCGCGCGCGGACGAGAGCTGGTCACGCACCCGAGGAAGTTTTTCAACCCCATCCCGGGATCGATGATCACGGGCACCGCGCCCAACTGAAAAAGCGCGAAGGCCAGGGCGATGAGCGGCAGGCCCGGCTTCACCATCACGAGCACGCGATCGCCGCGATGCACACCGCGCCGTTGGAGATCATGACGCCAGGCGTCCACCTCCGTGGCCAGCTCGGCAAACGTCAGGGAAAGGTAATCAATCTCTCCCGACGATTTCCGGCCGCGCGGCACCAACAGCGCCAGACCCTCCGGCCGGCTGGCGGCCATGGTGATCAGATGGCGCGCGATGTTGGCGTTGGCGTCGGTCGGGGGCACGGCAGGGAGGGCTCAAGGGAGGCTCGGACAAAGGCCGGACGGCGCAAAGAAAAAGGTGGCCGCTGACCCCCGGGGCGCGGAACGCGCGCGAATCAGGGAGCTCAATTCTGCAGCGACGGCGCGTCCCGCAGAAGATCGGCCTGCCAGCGCAGCAGGATCTCATCGAGCCGGGCCGGCGCGCGCGCGATCTGTGCCAGCTGGGAGCGGCTGGCGATCAGTGTCGGATCGAGCTCGAGCTTGGCCGCGACGCGATCGCGGTCCTCCTTGATCCGGTCGAGCCGTTCCACTTCGGCCTGGGTCAGCGCCGCGTGGCGCGGATCGCGGCCCGGGCGGCGGGGAAGAGTCTTGGGATCCTTGGCAAAGCCGGCGCGGAGCGCTTCCATCAAGGAGGGCGCGAGCCGATCGTGCCGCCGGCCGAGATGGATGGCGCCAAGGATGGACTCCGGCGTCGCCTCCTCGGCCTCGGCCGCTCCCGCCATGCGCAGCAGCAGCTCATTGCCGCAGACCTTGAACGGCGCGGTGTCGATGCGCTTGGCCTGCGCCTCGCGCCAGTGCCAGACGGCGTGCAGGACGCCGAGGCCACGGCCGCGCAGACGCTCGGACTTGCCGATGCGCCAGTCATTCTCGTCCGGCGGCGCGAAGCCGGTGCTGCCGGCCTCGATCTGCGCGCGGCATTGCTGCTCGAGCCAGCCGAGCCGGCCGCGTTTGGAAAGCTCCTTGGTGAGAATGTCGCGCAGCGCGGGCAGGTGCCAGACGTCCAGCGCGGCGTAGGTGAGCAGCTTGGGCGTGATCGGCCGCGCGGACCAGTTGGCCTTCTGGCCGGATTTGTCGACCTTCACGCCGAAATGCTCCTCGAGCAGCGCGGCCAGACCGATGCGCGGGCGATTGAGCAGCTGCGCGGCGAGCATCGTGTCGAACAGGCTGTGGGCGCGGAAACCACAGAGATCGTGCAGCAGGCGCAGATCGAAATCGCTGCCGTGCATGATGAGGTGCTTTTTCGCCAGGCGCGTCCAAAGCGGGGCGAGTTGCACGCCGGGCGCGAGCACGTCGACGAGGAAAACCTCGCCGTCCACGAGGAACTGGAGGAGGCAGACCCGCGTGCGGTAGTGATACATGTTGTCCGCCTCGGTATCGAGTGACACCTCCTGAACCCGGTCGAGAGCGGTGAGAAGAGGATTGAGCTGACCAGGCTGGTCAATGAGCAGAAAGGCGGGCGGACGAGAGGTCACTTTGACACCGAGCAAACGGCGAAGCCTCACCGGAAGGAAGCGGGAAATCATGAATCGACTCCGAGTTTGGCGAGTGAAAACGAGGCTGGCGACTTTCTTTCTTGGTGGAGCGGCTGGATCCGATCCGAGCTGGAACGCATGACCCGCCGAATGCGTGAGTTGGAAAAATGGGGACGCGACCTCCCGGTCGCGTGGTGGGGCGCGTTATCCTTAACGCGCCGTTACCGTTATCCGCGATTCATGCCCGACGGAGCCAACCGGCGCGTTAGGGATAACGCGCCTCACCCTCGATCCACGCACCGGGAGGTCGCGTCCCCATTTTCTTCAAACTCTTCGCGCCAGAGTGGTTCTCAGCCGGAAATCGCTCGGAAAGGCTGGCGGATGACACCTGGGCACGCACACTTCCGCCGCGATGAAGGTGGTCGTGCTTTGCTCCGGGGGAATGGATTCCGTCACCGCGCTTTATTGGGCGCGGCAGGAGCATGACGTGGCCGCGAGCATGAGCTTCGACTACGGCTCGAAGCACAATCCGCGCGAGCTGCCGTTCGCCGCGGAACATGCGGCGAGCTTCGGCCTGCGGCACGAGGTGGTGCCGCTGCGCTTCATGGACCGGCTGTTTGCCTCCGATCTGCTCGCGAGCGGC
Source organism: uncultured Opitutaceae bacterium (assembly GCA_937902865.1). GTDB lineage: Bacteria > Verrucomicrobiota > Verrucomicrobiia > Opitutales > Opitutaceae > CAIUWA01. Next base: position 4,416 of record CALFNJ010000280.1, on the reverse strand, counting down.
GGCGACATCCCCGACGGCCACTACGAGGCCGAAAATATGCAGCAGACCGTGGTGCCGTTTCGGAACGCGATCATGCTCTCGATCGCCGCGGGTTTCGCCGAGAGCATCGGCGCGCAGGGGTTGGTCATCGCGGCGCACGGGGGAGATCACGCGATCTATCCGGACTGCCGGGAGGATTTCATGCGCGCGATGGGCGACGCGATGCGGCTCGGCACCTATGCCAACGTGCAGCTGCTGCGTCCTTTCATCGCGATGGACAAGGGCGAGATCGCCGCGCTCGGCGGCAAACTCGGCGTGGACTTCGCCCGCACGTGGTCGTGCTACAAGGGCGGCGCGATTCATTGCGGCAAATGCGGCACCTGCGTGGAGCGGCGCGAGGCGTTCGCCGAGGCAGGCCTCCCGGATCCCACGGAGTATGCGTCGCACGATCCGTTGCCGCCAAAGCCCGCGAAGCCGTGCTGATTGCCGAAACATTTTATTCGCTTCAAGGCGAAGGCACCCTTGCCGGCGTGCCTTCGGTGTTCATTCGCACAAGCGGCTGCAATCTCCGCTGCACGTGGTGCGACACGCCTTACGCCTCGTGGAATCCGGAAGGAAAACAGCGGACGGTGGCCTCGCTGGTGGAAGAAGTGCAGAAGCACTCCGCGGCGCGGCATGTCGTGTTGACGGGCGGCGAACCGATGATCGCCAAGGAAATCCGTGCACTCGCAGCCGAACTGAAAAAGCTCGGGTACCACCTGACGATCGAGACGGCGGCCACGGTGGCGCCGGAGGGGATCGCGTGCGACCTGGCGTCGTTGTCCCCGAAATTGCTGAACTCGGCGCCGGACGGCAAAGAGCACGGCGCGTGGCGCAAGAAGCACGAAGCGACGCGCTGGCAGCCCGAGGTGGTGCGGGCGTGGCTCGACGCCTATGACTATCAGTTGAAGTTCGTGGTCGCACAGCCGGCCGACGTCGAGGAACTCGAAGGCATGCTCACGTCACTCCACCGGGAGATCCCGCGGCACAAGGTGCTGCTGATGCCCGAAGGGACGTCGGTCGAACAGATCCGCCAGCGCGCCAGCTGGCTCGACGCGCTGTGCAAGGCGCGCGGCTATCGCTACGCCCACCGCCTGCATCTCGAGCTCTATGGCAACCGGCGCGGCACCTGAGCCCCAGCCCTCCTCCGCAGCGCCGGAGGAGCCGACCTTTCCGCCCTTTCCGGTGCCGGGAAAGCCGCGCCGCCTGTCGGAGGATCTCGCGGCGATCGTCCAGGAGTTTCAGCGCGAAACTGTCACCCTGCGCGAGCTGATCACGCAGCTCCGCGGCCGCGGGCACGTGCTGCTGGTGATGCTGCTCGCCCTGCCCTTCAGCACGCCGATCCCGCTGCCGGGGCTCTCCACGCCCTTCGGTCTGGTCATCGCCTTGATCGGGCTGCGCCTGACGCTCGGACAAAAACCGTGGCTGCCGGCGCGCCTGCTGGACACCGCGCTGCCGCCGAAGCTGTTCGTGAACGTTTTGGCCGCCGCGCGAAAAATCCTGCGCGGCTTCGAACTGTTGCTGCGTCCTCGCCTGCCGTGGCTCACGAGCTCCCGCACGCTGCTCCAGCTGCACGCCCTCCCCATTTTCCTCGCGGCACTGCTGCTCCTGCTGCCACTGCCAGTGCCGTTTAGCAATTTGATCCCGGCCTTCAGCATCCTGCTGCTTTCGGCCGGCCTGCTCGAGCGCGATGGCCTGTTCCTGCTCGCCGGGCATCTCACGTTCGCGTGCGCCGTGGGATTCTTCGGGATTATTGCCTTCGCCGGAGCGGAAGGCTTCGACGCGCTGCGGGAATGGCGAATCCGCTAGAGAGAGTACCCAGCTGGGCGGCTTCTTTCCTGACTTCCAAGTTTACCTCACCCGATGAATACCGCCCCGGCGCTTTCCCATCTTGGCCAGATTGCGCTGACCGTCCGTGACGTGAGCCAGGCAACGGCCTTTTACCGCGACGTCCTCGGGTTGAAATTTCTTTTCTCCGCAGGCCCGAACCTGAGCTTTCTGGCGGCGGGCTCCGTTCGCCTGATGCTGACGCATCCGGAAGGCAACCAGGGCGATCCGGGGAAAAACTCCGTGCTCTATTTCAAGGTGTCCGACATTGGCGCCACGCATGCGGCACTCGTCGCACGCGGCGCCGTGAATGAAAAGGCTCCGCATCTCATCGCCCGCATGCCGGACCACGAACTCTGGATGGGCTTCATCCGCGATCCTGACGGCAACCTGCTCGGCGTGATGGAAGAGAAGCGCTGAGGCGCGATTTGAAGGTAGGGCGCGTTGTCCCCAACGCGCCGAAACGATTGTCCGCGTATCACGACGGACCGAGCGAAGCGGCGCGTTGAGGACAACGCGCCCTACCTTCAGCGGCGCAGCTTTGCCTTCAACTCGTCGGTCGGACAGCCGCAGTCACCACCGCAGCCGGGATTCCGACGGCGGATGCGGGCGCGCCAGACCAGGCCGATCACGGCAACCGCGACGACCAGCAAGGCGGCGAGGGTCTGGAATTGAGCGGTCATGTTGTTCTGGGTTCGGTGGTGTTCTCAGAAGCCGAGCGCGCGGCCGGCCTGATAGACAATGAACGACAAAATCCACGCGGTGCCAGTCATGTAGGCGGTTTGGAAGAGCGGCCATTTCCAGCCGTTGGTTTCACGTTTCACGACGGCGATGGTGCTCACGCACTGCATCGCGAAGACGTAGAAGATCATCAGCGTGAGACACGTGAGCGGTGTGAACAGCGCGCGGCCATCGGGCCAGCGGGCCGCGAGCATCGCCTGCCGCAGCGGCGTGGTGTCGTTGTCGGAAGACTCCGCGCTGAAGACGACGCCCATCGTCGAAACAAACACCTCACGGGCGGCGAACGAGCTGATGAGTCCGATGCCGATCTGCCAGTCGAAGCCGAGCGGCTTGATCACCGGCGCGATCAGATGACCCGCGCGTCCGGCAAAACTCTGCGCGAGCTGCTGCGTGGGCGTGGCGTCGGCGGGCGCCTTCGGGTACGCGGCGAGGAACCAGAGTACGATGTTGATCGCGAGAATGACCGTGCCGGCACGCTTCAGGAAAAGGCCGGCGCGCTCGACCATGTGCAGGACCACATCGCGCAAGAGCGGCAGACGATAGGGCGGCAGCTCCATGATCATGAGCGGCGGAGCGCCCTTGAGCAGCGTGCGCTTGAACAGCCAAGCGAAACCAAACGCGCCGAGCGTGCCGATCAGGTACATGAGCAGCATGATCCCGACCTTCGTGGCCAGCGGCACGCGGTCGCCGGGGACGAGCGCCGCGATCATGAGCAGGTAAACCGGCAGACGCGCCGAACAGCTCATGAGTGGGGCGACAAGAATGGTGACGAGCCGGTCCTTCGGATCCTCGATCGTGCGGGTGGCCATGATGCCGGGAATCGCGCACGCATAAGAACTCAGGAGCGGAATGAAACTTTTCCCGTTGAGACCGACGCGGCTCATCAGGCGATCCATGATGAACGCCGCCCGCGCCATGTAGCCGGTGCTCTCAAGCAGTCCGATGAAGAAGAAAAGGATCAGGATCTGCGGCAGAAAGATGATGACCGCGCCCACGCCGGCGATGGCGCCGTCGGTGATCAGGTCGCGGAGATCGCCCGGCGGCATCGCGTTCTTCACCCAATCGCCGAGCGCCGCGACGTGGTCGTCGATCCAGTTCATCGGATACTCGGCGAGGGTGAAAATGCTGAGGAAGATCGCCAGCATCACGCCGCCCAGCACAAGCCAGCCCCAGAGCGGGTGCGTGACGACGGCGTCGATCTTGTCGCTCGCGGTGGGACCGGTGGCTCCCGCCGACTGCACCACCTCGGACGCGAGCCGGCCGATCGCCTCGTAACGGGAATTCACGAGCGCACCGGCCCAGTCCGTGCCCTCAGCCTGCCAGCGCTTTTCCCAGCCGCGCAGAATTTCCGCGGTGCGCGGATTGAGCGGGACGGAGCCCGCGACGCGCACGCTGTCCTGATCGGTCAGCAGCAGCAGCGCCTCGGCACGGGCAATGAGCGGAGCCTTGCCGTCGTGAGCAGTGAGCGAGGCCTGAAGTTCGGTCACGGCCGGAGCGATCGGCGCCGGCATATCCCAGGCATGGCGCGACAGCGGCAGGTCCGTGCGGCTCATCGCGAGACGCAGCTCGATGATGCCCTTGCTGTTGGCGGCCTCGCAGGCGATGACCGGGATGCCGAGCTCGTGCTCGAGCCGCGTCAGCCGCAGCTGCAGGCCGGCCTGCGCGGCAAGGTCCATCATGTTGACGACGAGGATCACCGGCCGGCCGAGGTCGAGGATCTGGTGAACCAGGTAGAGGTTCCGCTCGAGATTGGTCGCATCGACGATGCAGAGGATCCGATCGGGCTGCGGCGTATCGGCGCGGCGGCCGAGCAGCACATCGCGCGTGACG
>CALFNJ010000279.1 GCA_937902865.1 uncultured Opitutaceae bacterium | reverse complement strand
CGCTCAGGAAGCCTTGATCGATGCCGCGCTCGTTCAGCGCTTCAACGCTGGTGATGAGTCCGCCTTCGTCGAGATCATGAACCGCTATCGCAGCAAGACCTTCAGCATCGCGCTGGGCCTCCTGCGCAATCGTTCCGATGCCGAGGAAATCACGCAGGACACGTTCATCCGCGCCCACCGCGGGCTGGCCCGTTTCCGCGGTGATTCATCGCTCGCCACCTGGCTCCACCGCATCGCGGTCAATCTCGCCCGCAACCGCTACTGGTACTTTTTCCGCCGCCGCCGCCAGGATTCGCTTTCGCTCGATCACGCGATCGGTGACGGCACCGGCAGCGAGGGTACGTTCGCCGACTTGATCGCCGCCGAAACCCGCGATCCCGCGCAGGAAAGCGTCCGCAGCGAGTTTACCGCGCTCGTCGCCTCCTGCATGGAGAAGCTCGACAAGAAGCACCGGGAAATCCTCACGCTGCGCAACGTGCTCAACCTCCCCTACGAGGAAATCGGCCGGATGCTGCGCATCAACGTTGGCACCGTCAAAAGCCGCATCGCCCGCGCCCGGGAAAACCTCCGCGACATGCTCGCCGAGATGTGCCCCGAGTTCGAGCCCGCGGAATCCGGCGCCGACTACTTCCTCGCTTCGCGCGCCGCCTACGGCCGCCCGGCCCTCGCCTACGCCTGAGCCGTCCTTCTTCCTTCCAGCTTCATTTCTCTTTCTTCCAAGCCGCCTCGCCTGAGGCGGCTTTTTCTTTTTCCGGCTTTTCGCGCAGTTGCCGACCCTGAAGAGCTGGGCTTTTCCCCGCTGCCAGCGACAACCTGCTCCGTACCAGGCGCGGTGCGCACGTGATTTCAGTTTTCCGTGCCCGTCATGCGTCATGGCTCTTCCGATAATCCGCCCTTCGCACTCCGCAGCCCGCAATCTTCCGGAAGATTCCTCGAAAGAAAACTGGGCGCGGATCGTTTCTGACTTTATGTGACGTTTCGCGCATGTCCGCCGATTCCGCCCAGCTCACGCACCTGCTCAAGCAGACCTTTGGTTATGCCTCTTTCCGGCCTCTCCAGCAGGAAATCATCGCGGCGACCCTCGCGGGCCAGGATGTCTTCGCATTGCTCCCGACCGGTGGCGGCAAATCGCTCTGCTTCCAGCTCCCAGCCCTCGCCCGCCCCGGGCTCACCGTCGTCGTCTCCCCGCTCATCGCCTTGATGAAGGACCAAGTCGACGCGCTGCTTTCGAGCGGCGTCGCCGCCACCTTCCTGAACTCGACGCTCGACGGCACCGAGGCGCGCCGGCGGCTGAGCGGCCTGCATCGGGGCGAGTACAAGCTCCTCTATGTCGCTCCTGAGCGGCTGATGCTCGACGGCTGGGCTGAAAACCTGAAGGCGTGGAACGTCGCGTGCCTCGCGATCGACGAGGCCCATTGCGTGTCCGAATGGGGTCACGATTTCCGTCCCGAATACCGGCAGCTTGCCCGTCTGCGCGAGACATTGCCACAGGTGCCGCTCATGGCCCTCACCGCCACCGCCACCGGCCGGGTGCGGGCCGATATCACCTCTCATCTCAAGCTGCGCGATCCGGCCACGTTCATCGCCAGTTTCAATCGGCCCAATCTCACCTATCGCGTCGTTCCGAAGGATCAGCCGCTGAAGCAGATCATCGACTTCGTGCGCAAGCGGGAGCTCGAGAGCGGGATCGTTTACTGCGCCAGCCGCGCCACCGCCGAGCGCGTCGCCGAGGGTCTCTCGGGCCGGGGATTTTCCGCCAAGCCTTACCACGCGGGGTTAACCACCGAGGAACGCAGCCGTCACCAGGAGCAGTTTCTGCGGGACGATACCCGGATCATCTGTGCCACCATCGCCTTCGGCATGGGCATCAACAAGCCGAACGTGCGCTGGATCATCCATCACGACCTGCCGAAAAACATCGAGGGCTATTACCAGGAAACCGGACGAGCCGGCCGCGACGGGTTGCCCGGCGACTGCCTGCTGTTGTTCAGCGCCGGCGACATCGCCAAGCAGACTCATTTTCTCGACGAGATCACCGACGAGCAGGAGCAGCAGGTCGCCCGCACCCAGCTGCGCCAGATCGTCCACTACGCCGAAAGCGCCGGATGCCGCCGCGTCGAGCTTCTGGACTATTTCGGCGAGACGTTTCCCATCAGCAATTGCGGCGCCTGCGACAACTGCGTCGAGCCTCGCGACACCTACGATGGCACGGTGGTCGCCCAGAAATTCCTTTCCTGCGTTTACCGCATCCGTCGGGCGAGCGGTTTCAGCACCGGTCTCAATCACGTCGTGGAGGTCCTCACCGGCGCCGATACCGACCGGATCCGCCGCTGGGGACATGACCAGCTGACCACCTATGCTATCGGCGCCGAGTTGTCGCGGCCGCAGTGGGCGGCGGTCGGCCGCGAGCTGATGCGCCTCGGCCATCTCACGGTGAGCGAAGGAGAGTTCGCCACGATCGAGCTGACCGACAGCGGCGTGGCCCTGCTGAAGGATCGTACCGCCGTCACGCTGACCAAGCCGATGGATCTTCCCAAGGCCCGGCGGGTGGTGCGCCGCGAAGGTGACATCGCCTGCGACGAGCTCCTGTTCGAGCGCCTGCGCGCCCTGCGCAAGCGGCTCGCCGATGAACGGCAGGTGCCGGCCTACATCATTTTCGGCGACACCACCCTGCGCGCCATGGCCAACCGCTATCCTGTCACCGCCGCGGACATGGATGGCATCCCTGGCATGGGAGAAAAGAAAAAGGCCGAGTTCGCCGAGACCTTTGCCGAGACCATCGCCGACTACCTCAAGACCAATTCGCGGCAATCCTTCGCCTGACAGTCGCTTCATCTTCAACCGGGTTCGCGCCGAGCCGGAAAATAGAGGTAGGGCGAGGCGTCCCCGCCGAGCCGCGTAGGCAGGTCTCGACCTGGCCGGGCGGGTCAAACACTCACCCTACGGTCCAGACGTCTCACCGCGCCGGAGAACCACTCGCCCGCAGCTGCGCTCGCGCGCGTTCCAAATTTTCCTTCGTGAGAGCGTCTCCCGGCCGAAGTCGCAGCGCCTGCTCATAGACTCCGACCGCCTCGCTCGGCCGGTTCAGCAGCACGAGAACACCGGCAAGGTTCATCTGCGCCTCGTACAGGTTCGGATCGAGCCGGACTGCCTCGCGATAATCTCCCACCGCCGCCTCATACTGCTCCGCCTTGAGGCGGGCGTTGCCGAGGCGGAAATGCATCTCCGCCACTCCCGGCTTCAATCTCACCGCGGACTCGTAATGGGAAATCGCCTCCGTCAGCCGGCCGACCCGAAACTCCACCTGGGCCAGATTGAACTGATCCTCGCCCGACGAAGGCAGCAGGCGCAGCACAGCCTCATACTCGCGGATCGCCTCGTCGTACCGCCCGAGCCTGACCAGGAGCGCGCCGAGGTGAATGTGCGGGTCGGCCAGGGTCGGCTCGAGCCGCGCCACGTCTTCATAATGGGACACCGCTTCCTGCATGCGCCCCGCCTCAACAAGGTCATGGGCCAGATTGGAGTGCGCATTGGCATAGTCCGGTTTGAGCCTGAGTGCCGTCTCGTAGTGGCCGATCGCCTCCGCGATGCGGCCTTGCTCGTCACAGATCATCGCCAGGCCGTAGTAAGCCCGCTCGTTGCCCGGCTGCTTCGCCATCGTGTCGCGCCAGATCGTCTCCGCGCTCCGGTAGTCCTCATTGCGGAGATAGGTGCCGACCCCGGCCAGCGCGGCCAGGCCCGCCAGAATCCATCCGGCGCCCCGCCCCGCCACGGCATGAATCGCAACCGCGACGATCACGATCACCGCGGCGAGCGGCAGATACATCCGATGCTCCGCGATGGTCTGGGTCACCAACGGCACCACGCTCGAGCTCGGCGCGAGGATCACAAAAAACCAGGCGCCAAGAAATCCCCACGGCGACCGGCGTCCCAGTGCCACCAGCGTGCCGAGCCCAAGCGCCAGCAACAGAAGCGCCTGCGGCCAGACACTCGCCGCGCTTTTCACCACGGCCATGCCATAATCCAGGACCAGCGGATGCGGCCACAATGAAAGCCGCACATAGAGCGCCACGGCGTGACATTGCGTCAGCGCATATTCCCACCACGTCACGCCATGCCCAAAGCCCACCGTGCCGCCGCGGCCCCGGGAGGCGGCCATCACTAGGACGAGCGGAATCCAGGTCAGCGCCAGACCGAGATAAAAGTTTCGCCGCTGCCGCCACGCCGCCGCCACGGAGTCGGTCACGAATGTCCCGTCATACAGGAGCACCAGCAGCGGCGCCGACACCATGACTTCCTTGCTCAGCATGCCCAGCGCGCAGGCGCCCCAGCTGACCGCTCGCCATCCGACGGCGTTGCCGGAGGCGTAGACGCTCCGGATGAACGCATAAAGCGTGAGCAGATAGAATAATCCCATCACCGACTCGGTCCGCTGCACCACCGAGCTGACTGATTCCGTGAGCAGTGGATGCAGGCCCCACATCGCCGCCACGCCAAGAGCCACCGCCAACGAATCGGCGCCGCATCGCTCCTTCAACCTCGGGCTCAGCAAAGTCCGTCGGACAATGCCGAAACACGCCAGCGCGGTCCCGACATGAACCAGCAGGTTGAACAGGTGATAGCTCCAGACCCTTTCGCCGCTCACGGCGTAATTGAGCGCGAACGAGAGATTGATGACCGGCCGGCCCGCCGTTCCCGCGCCTTGCATGCTCCCCGGGAGCAGAACCGCACGCCAGTCCGTCAGATGCCGGATCGTCGTGTTCTGCGTGATCGCCGGGATGTCGTCGAAAATGAACGGCGCGGTGAAGGTCCGGGCGTACGCCGCCAGCACCGCCAGGGCCAGCACGAGGGCGCCGCCCCAGATCCGCATTCGCGGGAGAGCAAGGTTATCCGCCGGCCGGTCCACGGTCAGAAACCCAGCTGGCGCCGGCGCGACCAGAGTTGGCGCGGCCGGAAAATACCCACCGGCGTGATGATGCCCGTGATCAGCTCTGGCGGCGTCACGTCGAAGCCGGGATTGCGCGCCTCGCTGCCGCGGTTCGCCACTCTCACGTATTCCCGCCGTCCGCGGCGGTTCATGCCCCAGGCGCCGAGGACTTCCTCCCCGCCCCGCTCCTCGATCGGAATGTCTTTTCCCGAGGTGAGCTTCCAATCGATGGTGGACAGCGGAATCGCCACGTAAAATGGGATGCCGTGACGGGCCGCCAGCACCGCCTTGGTGTAGGTCCCGATCTTGTTGGCCACTTCTCCCGTGCGCCCGAGCGTCCGGTCGCTCCCGACGATCACGAGGTCGATTTCTCCCCGCGCCATCAGGTGGCCGGCGGCGTTGTCCGCGATGACATGATGGGAAATTTTCTGCTGGGCGAGCTCCCAGGCTGTCAGCGTCGCTCCCTGCGAGCGCGGACGCGTCTCGTCGCAAAAGACATGAAACTTCCGTCCACGCGCCTGAGCCGCGTAGAGCGGCGCCGTCGCGCTTCCAAAATCGACGAACGCCAGCCAGCCGGCGTTGCAATGCGTCAGCACGTTCATCCCTGAGCGGATCAATGCCGCTCCGTGTCTCCCGATGGCCGCGCAATGCTCGGCGTCCGCATCTGCGAACGCTTCGGCCGCCTGCAGCGCCAGCCGTTGCTGCTCCGCGACGGTGGCGCCCTGTTCCATCGCGCGCCGCACGTCGTCCATCGCGTTCACCGGATCCACCGCCGTCGGTCGCGCCGCTTTCAACGTCGCATAGACGAGATCCACCTGTCGTCGGAATCGGCGGAGATCGCTCCCCCGGAAAACGCGCGCACCTTGAGTCAGACCATACGCGGCCGTCGCCCCGATCGCACCGGCACCGCGCACCACCATGTCGCGGATCGCCGCCGCCGTCTCCCGGTAGTCGCGCGTGTCCACGATCTTGAAGGTGTGCGGCAGCAGGCGCTGTTCGATCAGGCGCACGGAATTTTTTGCGGCATCAAAGGCGACCGTGCGGTAATGCCGGGTCCGGCCGCGGATGCTGACGTTCATGGAGCCACCGTAGGGACCGGCCGCGGACAAAACCAGCGGAGAATCTCTCCGCCACAGACTCGGCGATGATCGCGCCAAGGTAGGGCGAACCGTCCCGGTGAGCCGCGGCTCGGTGGGACGGTTCGCCCTGTCTCTTGGCGGGAAACCCAGTCAGACGGGAAATCGCCTACCACTTCCACTCGACTCCGGCGAAGGCGCCGAACCCGAGCGCAGGATAGCCGTTCACTTCCTCGTATTTTTCATCGAGGAGGTTCTCGAGCCGTGCCTTCACTGCCAGGCGCGGCGTCGCCTGCCAGGCGGCGTACAGACGCACCACGGTGTAGTCCTCGCCCGCGATGTTGGCGAAGGTCTTGGCATCCACGTCGAGGCGATGCGCTGCGATCGTCACGCCGCTGCCAACGCTCACACTGCCGAAGGCATGCCAGACATCCGCGGAAAAACTCTGTCGCGGCCGGCGCAGCAGCCGCGTGTTTGAGGTGAGGTTGTCCGCTTCGAGATACGTGAAGCCCGCCTGCACCCGCACCGCGCCGGGCAGCATGGTCTGCGCGTTCAGCTCCGCGCCGCGGGTTCGGGCGCGCTGAATGTTTTCCACGCTCGAGAATGACGGCGTGCTGGCGATCAGGTCGGTGTAGTCGGTTTGAAACCAGGTGGCGCTCAGGACGCCGCGCTTGTCGGCGAGATAATAGTCCACGCCCGCATCCCAGCCGCGCGCCTTTTCCGGGCGCAGGTTCGGATTCCCGACGTAGAACGCACTCTGCCCGTAGAGATCGAGGAAGCTCGGGGAACGGAAGGCCGTGCCGTAGCTGGCGCGGAGCTTCACCGACTTCTGCGCCAGCAGCCAGGCCGCGGTCGCGCGTCCGGTGGTGGCGCGGCCGAAGGTGTCGAAGTCGTCGCTGCGCAGGCCCGCAGTCAGGTAAACGTCATCGGTCGCGGCGATCTCGTCCTGCGCGAAGACAGCCAGCAACCCCTGCTTCTTGTTGATGTCGCCGAAGCCGGTGTTGCGCGTGTGGTTGCCCTCCGCGGTCACGCCCGCGGTGATGCGATTCCGCTCAATTCCGGCGTAGGTCGTCTGCAGGTCGAGCACGGCGCGGCGGTTCTTCACGACCGTGATGCCCGTGGCGCGGCCGGCGCGCGGCGTCTCCGCCACAAAGCGTCGGTCCTGCCCGCCGAGCACCGCCCGCGCGGTCCAGCCCGGGGAGAAGGTCGCGTCGGCGAACGCGGTCGCGAGGACGTTCTCCTCCCGTTCGCGATTGTCGGGATCGTTCGTGTAGCGATCGCCCGGATCACCGTACACGCCGTGAAACCAGCGCACGGTGCCGCCGGTGGTGATCCGCTCGTTCACGCGGTGATCGAGCCGCAGCGTGACGTTCGCGCTGTCGAACGCGTTGTTCGCGCGCTGATTGTCGGTGTGGCCGCCCTGCGCGGAGAAGTTGAACGCGTTGGCGCCCTTCTCCCCCTGCGCGGAGACAGAACCCTGCAGCGTGCCGAAACTGCCGCCTTCGATCGCGGCCTGTCCGGTCGTCGTGCCGGCGCCGCGCTGCGAACGGAGCGAGATCACGCCGCCCATCGCTTCGCCGCCGTAGAGCGTGCTCTGCGGGCCGTGCGCGATTTCCAGGCTGTCGCAGGCCGAGACGCAGGCGCCGCCGAGGAACACGTTGTAGTCGGTGTTCGGGTCGTTCAGCCGGATGCTGTCGACGAGAAACAGCGTCTGGTTCGAATTCGAACCGCGCATGAACAGCGAGGCGATCGCGCCCGACTGACCGGAGGCGAAAAGCGGCAGGCCCGGAACGCTGCCGAGCGCAGCCGCGAAGGAAGTCTGCTGCCGACGCGCCAGGTCGGCGGCGGAGATCGTCTCGACCACCGAGCCGATCGTCAGCGGCGATTCCGGGGTGCGGGTCGCAGTTGTCACCAGCGGCGGCAACACCGGCGGATCGGAGGGGAGCTGGGCGCGCAGCGGCGCGAGAGCGCCGATCGCGAGGAGGACGGGAACAAACCGGCGCGCCAGGCGCGCCGATGCGGGAACATGCTTCATGGTGTCTGCTTTCCTGAGCCGGCAAGAGCAGAACCGCCCGCGTGCGGCGGGGAGTTGCCACTCTCACGCTTCATTTTTGCGATGAAGTTTTCGCGAGCGACACGCCTGGCTGGACATCAGCCGGACGCCGAACGCGTGAGCTTTCCGGGGCAGGTGTTCGGACTCCGCATATGGCCGCTTCGCGGCAAGTACCAAGAGCCGAGAACCAACTACCAAGATGACTCCACCTTGTTACTTGTTTCCTGTTACTTGTTACTTGCGCGCGCAGCGCGTCTCGCCCCCGCCTTCACCGGAACCGAAGTCCCGATTGGCTTTGCTTCCGCCGATGCGAAATGGAGGTCTGTGATGCGTTACCGCAGCGCAACTGTGGCCGGTTTTCACGGCCTTCCCTGCTG
>CALFNJ010000278.1 GCA_937902865.1 uncultured Opitutaceae bacterium | reverse complement strand
GGCGTGGCCGACGGCCTCATCCTGGTCGATGACGAGCTTGTGCAGCTGATTGTAGGTCGGCCCGCCGGGTCCGCGCGCATCGAGGAAGATCTGAGCCAGGGTGAGGAAACGGGCGTCGTGGGTCACGCGGTAGAGTTTGACGAGCCCCATCTCGACGATCTGGTGGCCGGGGGCGATGCGCAGCTTGCGGTCGCCGAAATCGTGCCAGAGCAGCTCGGCGTTCTTCAGGCAGATATCGAGCAGCGTGCGTTTGCCCGTGGCCTGGAAATGCGCGACGCCGGCCTCGTACAGATGACCCGCGCAATAAAGCTCATGGCTCAGGTCGGGATCTTTTTCCCAACGCTGCTGCCCGACCCATTTATGGCCGGGCGAATCCGGATGCATCGTGCGGAACGTGTAGAGATAACCATCGGGTTCCTGCGCGGCGGCGATCCGGGCGATCCAGCTGTCGAGCCGCTGCTCGAGCGCGGCGTCGGGCTGCATGCTGAGAACGTACGACGCGCCTTCGATCGCCTTGTAGGCGTCGGTGTCATCGAACGGAAAAAGGGTCGGCGGCTGGATCTGGAAATTTTTTTCGCCCGCCGCGCGTCGGTGCATCGTCTCGGCGGCCAGATCGAAGTTCTTCAATCGTCCTGAATCCTCGCACTGCTGCAGCGCGAACGGCAGCGTGACGGTCCGATTGATCTCCTGCTTCCGCTGCCAGAAGCCGCCGGTCACGTGCACCGACGTGAACGGCACGGGCTGGACCGGATAATCGGCAGCGAAGGACGCGGAGATGAAAACCGGGCAGGAAGAGGCAAGAAGGATGAAAGCAGAGACGGGGAATCGGGAGCGCCGCGAGATCATGGAGGGGACGGGGTCGGGGGTTGCCCGCGATTCTTTTCATGGGAGAAAACGTGTCGAACCGTTTCCTGGCCGGAGTCTGTGATAGAGGAGGCGTGAAATCGGAGAGGCCACGCGAAGTCGCAAGGAGCGCGACGATAGGACGCGCGGCGGTTCGAGGTGGAGCGCGTTGTCCCTAACGCGCTTTGGACGTTGCTGACTTGCATCGCGGT
>CALFNJ010000277.1 GCA_937902865.1 uncultured Opitutaceae bacterium | reverse complement strand
ATGAAGCCTTCCTCGCGGTTGACGTAGAGGCGCTGGTTGGCCGACACGACCTCCTTGGCGCTGATCTCCTGGATCTCGTCGTAGCTCGTGCGGCGCTTGTGGCCCTTGCCGTATTTCTCGGCGAGCATCTCGAACCACTTGATGGCGTAATCCGTGAGATTCTTGAGGTTGAACTTCACCTCCTTCATCTCGGCCTCGGTCTTCTTCATCGCCTCGTCCGCCTGGAAGCGGTTGTAGGCGGAGATGCGCTTGATCCGGATTTCCGTCAGTCGAGCAATGTCATCATCGGTCACCTCGCGCCGCAGTTGCTTGAGGAACGGCTGCAGGCCTTCGCGGATCTCGGCGAGCACGCTCTCCCAGGTCTTCGATTTCTCGATCCGGCGGTAGATGCGTTCCTCGATGAAGATGCGCTCGAGCGAATCCCAGTGCCACTGCTGCTCCAGCTCGCCCAGCCGGATCTCCAGCTCGCGCTTCAGCAGCTCGCGGGTCTTTTCCACGCTGCGCTTGAGGATCTCGCGCACGCCGAGGAATTCCGGGCGGTCGTTGCCGGTCTTCTCGTCCTGGACGATCACGCACGCCGCCGGCGAAATGTTCTGCTGGCAGCCGGTGAAGACGTAGAGCTGCTGGATGACCTTCTCCGGCTCGCTGCCCGCCGGCAGGTGCACCAGGATTTCCACCGCGTCGGCCGTGTTGTCGTCGACGTGGCGGATCTTGATCTTGCCCTTGGCATTGGCCGCGAGGATCGACTCGATCAGCGACTCCGTCGTGGTGCCGTAGGGCAGCTCGGTGATCGCGAGCAGGTTCTTGCTGCGCGCCTCGATCTTCGCCCGGACCTTCACCTTGCCGCCGCGCTCGCCGTCGCTGTATTCGGAAAAATCCGCGATGCCGCCCGTGGGAAAATCCGGGTAGATGCGGAACGTTTTTCCCTGGAGATGATTGATCGCCGCACGACAGAGATCGTTGAAATTGTGCGGCAGAATCTTCGTCGAGAGGCCGACTGCGATGCCCTCCGCGCCGTCGAGCAGCACGATGGGGAACTTGGCCGGCAACGTGACCGGCTCCTTCGCGCGGCCGTCGTAGCTGAGCTGCCAGGTCGTGGTCTTCGGATTGAAGAGGACGTCCTTCGCGAACGCCGTCAGCCGGGCCTCGATGTAACGGGGCGCCGCCGCCTCGTCGCCCGTGAGCATGTTGCCGTAGTTGCCCTGCGGCTCGATGAGGAAGCCGCGCTGCCCGATCGCGACCAGCGCCGCGCCGATCGAGGCGTCGCCGTGTGGATGGAAACGCATGGCTGCGCCCACCACGTTCGCGACCTTGTGGAACCGGCCGTCGTCCATGTCCCACAGCGTGTGGAGAATCCGGCGCTGCACCGGCTTCAGGCCGTCGTCGATGTGCGGGACCGCGCGGTCCAAGATCACGTAGCTCGCGTACTCGAGAAACCAGCCGCGATAGCTCGACGCCAGCGGCGCATCCTCGTCCTGCACCTTCTTTCCGCTCGGACGCGGCGGCGGCGGCGCGGCGGGCTCAATTGCTTCCGGCGCGGCGACAGGAGCCGGCGCCGCAGCTTCCACGGCCTTCGTTTCCGCCGGGACTTTCCCCTTCGTCGTTCCCGTCTTTCGTCCTTTGCCTTCCGTGGTCGGCGCAGCGGAGCCAGCGTCGAGCGGCAGTTCGGATTGATCGGAGGACTTGGCGGATTTTTTCTTGGGCATTGCGGGTTTTACTCAGCCAGAGCCTTACAGACGGAACTTTCCGGCGAGGATTCAAGCCCTGTTATTTTATTATCGGGAACTCAGGAAATCAGGAACGGGAAGCGATTTGGTGAGCAGGGTCACGCGAAGGCAGGGCGGCTCGGAAGGTGGAACGCGTTGTCCTCAACGCGTTGAAACCTCCGTCCACGAGAAATCGCCGACGGAGCCAACAGCGCGTTAAGGACAACGCGCTCCACCCTCGAACTCGGGGCGTGTCCCACCTACGCGCTGTTCGGGCTTCGTATCATCCATTTCCAGAGTTCACGAGTTCCAGATTCATTCAGCTGCCTTTGACTGATCAGCCTCCAACGCTCGGAGCGCCGCTTCGAGATCGCGGTCGCGGCCGGCGCGGACATCCGCAAGCTTCAGCTCCACTTCGACGTCGGGTTTCACGCCGTTGCCCTCGAGACGCTTGCCGTCGAGCCCGCGATAATCCTCGGTCGCCACCTGGAGCCGTCCACCGTCGGGCAGGAAGTATTCGCGGGCGACGATGACCGCTCCGGCCGTACGCCGGCCGACCACGATCGCGCGGTGGTGGAATTGCATCACGTGGGAAAAGATCTCCGCGGCGCTGGCCGAGGAATTGTCGACCAGGATCGCGACTTTCCCCGTATAGCGCGCCGGCCACCACTGCCGGGCCCCCTGCGCGCTTTCCGTTCCCGAGCGGCGCACGACCACGCCGATGTCCACGGTCTTGGGAAAGAATTCGCCCAGCGCCACCTCCAGTGAAAGCACCCCGCCGCCGGGATTGCGGCGCAGATCCAGGACGACCGCCGACGCCTGCAAATGGGCCTTCAACTGCGCGCTCAGCCAGCGGCGGCTCTCGGCGCCGAAATCGCCGAAACGCAGATAGACCACCCCACCCGGCAGCAGGCGCACATCATTTTCCCGCCGCGTCACGATGAGCCGAGGTATCAGATGCAGGTCATGCGGCTGGTCATGTTCGTCGAGAAACTGAAAATCCACCGCCTGGCCAGCCACGGAGCGCGGAAAATCCCAGCGGTCGCCGATCGGCTGTCCGTTGCGGGAGACCGCGATCCAGCCGGGACGCAGTCCGGCCTCTTCCGCCGGACTCTGGTGATAGACGTCCACCACCACCCACCGACCTTCGAGCCGGGAGACACAAA
>CALFNJ010000276.1 GCA_937902865.1 uncultured Opitutaceae bacterium | reverse complement strand
CGATTACATCCGCGAGCACGGCTACGACCGCGAGACGCTCAACATGGTGTACGTCGTCGACGACGGCGGCCATTTGATCGACGACGTCCGCGTGCGGCGCTTCCTGCTCGCGCCGCTGGATTCGCCGGTGCGGGCGCTGATGGACGGAAATTTCTCGGTGCTCAAGGCGACGGACGATCGCGAACACGCGCTCGATCTCTTCCGGAAGTTCGACCGCGTCGCGCTGCCGGTGACGGATGAGGCGAACAAGCTGATCGGCATCGTGACGGTCGACGACATCCTCGACGTCGCGGAAGAAGAGGCGACGGAAGACATCCAGAAGCTCGGTGGTAGCGAAGCCCTGGACGAGCCCTACATCACGATCGCGCTGCACCGGATGGTGAAGAAGCGCGCGGGCTGGCTGGTGGTGCTGTTCCTCGGCGAAATGTTCACGGCGACGGCGATGGGTTACTTTGACGACGAGATCCAGAAGGCGGCGATCCTGGCCAATTTTATGCCGTTGGTGATCAGTGCGGGCGGCAACTCCGGCTCGCAGGCCTCGACGCTGGTGATCCGCGCGCTGGCCCTGGGCGAGTTCAAGATGCGCGACTGGTGGAAGGTGATGCGGCGTGAGTTCGTGGTCGGTGCGGTGCTCGGCCTGATTCTTGGCGCGGTGGGCTTCCTGCGCATCGCGGCCTGGTCGATGTTCTCGAGCATCTACGGCCCGCACTGGCCGCTGATCGGCGCGACGGTCGGACTTTCCCTCATCGGCATCGTGCTCTGGGGCTCACTGATGGGCTCGATGCTCCCGCTGATCATCAAGCGCTGTGGCTTTGACCCGGCGAGCTCGAGCGCGCCGTTCATCGCGACGCTGGTCGACGTGACCGGGCTCGTGATCTATTTCACCGTCGCCGTGATGATCCTGCGCGGGACGCTGCTGTAGCGGCAGCAGGGACTCGATCCAGTTTGAGCAGGGAGGCGCGGAAACGCGGAGGATGTAGGGCGTCCTTTGAGACGCCCGGTTGGTTGATAGATGTCCGGATTGCCGTTGTCCGCTTTTAGGTCGGCGGCGCGAAGTGGGCGTCCGCAAGGAACGCCCCTACATTCGGAAACGCAGAGAGTGATGCTCCAATCCGATCTCGGCGCTTCTGCGGCTCGGTGCGAGACGGACTTGTCCGGTTGGTGACGCGAACGGGCGTCCCAAGGGACGCCCCTACCGGGTGGAGCGCGTTGACCTCAACGCGCTGAGCGGCGCGGCAGGCGTGAAGACGTCGAAGCGCGGGCGGGAGTCGAACAACGGGTTGGGGACAACGCGTTCCACCCCGGAGTCAGCGGCGCGGAGGGTGACCGCCACGGCGATCCGCGGGTGCGGCGGGGCGCTCGGTGGAAGGGCGCGCTTCGCTGACGGTGAGCTTGCGGCCGTCGAGGGCATGGCCGTGCAGCTTGGCGATCGCGGCCTGGGCTTCCTCCGGCGTTGCCATGGTCACGAAGGCAAAGCCGCGCGGACGGCCGGTGACCTTGTCGAAAACCAAGTCGATGGCGGCCACGGCGCCGACTTCGGAAAAAAGTCCCTGCAGCTCGAGCGCGGTGGAGGAAAACGGCAGGTTGCCGACGTAAAGCTTGGTTTGCATGAACGGTGGACGAAGACGAAGCGAGGAAGCGAGCGGGTCAGCGTTGAATCGCAAAGGAGCGAGGCAAGGCTATTTCGGGGAAGTGTCGGATCACCGCATTTCACCCCAGAGACACGGCGGCACGGAGCTGATGTCCGTGCTTTGTGCCGGGAAATCGGTTTCGGATTTCTCGGTGCCTCTGTGTCTCTGTGGTGAAATGCCGAATAGGGCGTTACTTGACCCCTCCCAGAGGCGTCATAGGGTCTGGAACCCCCATGGATTCGCGCGTCTCTTTTCTTCGTCTGTCCGGCTGCGTCGGATTGCTGCTTCTGGCTGCCGTCGAAGCGCGTGCCGCCGCGGGGATTACTTCCCCGTTTCTGTCAGCGTCCGGAGCATCCGCGGCGGCGACCAGCACCGCGCCGATCGAGCTGCACGGCTACATGGTGACGCCGGATGGAGAGCGGTTCAGCATTTACGATCCCGCGAAGAAGACCGCCGCCTGGGTGAAGCTCAACGAGACGGGCTATCCGTTTGTCGTGCGCTCGTACAAGCAGGAGAATTCGGTGGACCAGGTGACCGTGGACTATCAGGGCACCCATCTGACGCTGGCGCTGAAGCAGGCGAAGATCGCCTCCGCCGCGCCGGCGGGAACCCAGGCTTTCGCCGGCCGGGCAGGAGGTGCTCCCGGAAACTTTGGCCCGCGGGGCAATGGCGGACCGGGCGTCGCGGCGGCCCAGGCGCCGATGACGGCGGCGGCTTCGGCGCAGGAAGCGGCCCGTCTTCAGGCGGCGGCGATGGATTTCCAGCAGCGGCAACTCCAGCGGCAGCAGGCCGCCGCGGCTCTTCAGGCGCAGCAAGGCCAGCAGGTGGTCCAGCCGGCCGGGCAGCGGCAAGGTCGCATCAATGGCGGTGGGCAGCAGGGCGCCGGGCGCCGCGGGGCCCGCGGACAGCAATAATTTCATCCGATCATCGCGAGTCGGGGCTTCTGCAGGGAACGCGCGCGAAAGGACAAGGAACAACCCCTCGCGGAAACCGGTCGGCTCTCGGTCATTGGCCTTTGACCGACCGAATCCGAGGCCTAAGGTGTCGTTGCCCATGCATCCCAGAGTTTCCCCATGCCGGCGGCCCGCGAGATCGGGCGTCATGCTGCTCGTCGTGCTGACGGCGGCGGTGGGGTTGCAGGCGGAATCGGCGGCGGCGATTTCCTCGCCGTTTCTTGCTCCCGGCGCCGCGGCTCCGGCGGCGGCCAAAGGAGGGCCGATCGAGTATCACGGCTACATGGTGACCACCGACGGCACGGAGCGCTTCAGCATCTACAACACGAGCAAGAAGTCTGCGACCTGGGTGGGGCTGAACGAAAAGAGCGGCCCTTATCTGGTGCGCTCGCATCGACTCATTGGCAGCAACACGGATCAGATCACCGTGGACTATGAGGGCAGCTCGCTGGTGCTCGCGCTTCGGGAAGCGAAGACCGTTTCCGTGGCGATTCCCATGGTCCAGACCGCGCCGGTTCCCTTCGTGCCGGGAGCCACGAGCGTGGTGGCGCCGGCGGTGCAGGGAAATCCGCCCAATCTGCCCGCGGGCGCCAGCCTGGATGAATGGGCGGCCGAGGTGCAGCGCCGCCGTCTCCTGCGTCAGCAGCAGCAGCCTGGGCAGCCGGGCGCGAACGTGGCCGCGCCGGCTCCGGCAGCGCCGAGGGCCAATGTCGCGCCGGCGGGCCAGCGGCGCTAGCTGACGGAAGCCTGCGCTCGGGGTGGAACGCGTTGACCCCAACGCGTTGCAACCTCCGTCCGAGAGAAATTGTCGACGAAGCCAAACAGCGCGTTGAGGTCAACGCGCTCCACCTATTGTTCGAGCGCGGTTTTCTCTTTTCCGGAACCGGGCAGGCCAGTTCGATTCTGTGGCGGGGAATCGCCTGTTTGGCTGATCCGGGCAGCGCCAAAATTATTTCGTGTGTTGCCGCTTCACCGACCTAGGCTACCGCTCCAAATGTCGCTCGCGTCCACGCCTGCCAGCAGCCCTCCCGCGGCGCCCGGAAACTGGGAGCTGATCCGGCGGCTGTTCGGCCTGGCCTGGCGCTACCGCCTGCACTGCCTGCAGGTGCTCGGCATCCAGCTCGTGCTGCTGACGATGGGCATTGTCGGACTGAGCTTCACGGGCCTGGGCATCGATTACATCCGACACAAGGTTGCCGGCGCGTCCTCGGGAGCCGCCGCCGCCGCCGGCACCAAGGCCACCAGCTTTTTTCATATCCGTCTGCCGGAGGACTGGCCGCCGCTGCACGTGCTTGGGCTGCTGGCCGGCTTGATCCTCGCTCTCGCACTGAGCCGCGCGGTGCTGAACTACGTTTACGCGGTCTCCGTCAACAAGCTCGTGCAGCAGAAGCTCGTCGTCGACCTGCGCGGCGAGGCCTACGAAAAGCTCCAGCGCCTCAGCTTCCGCTTCTTCGACGCGAATACCACGGGCTCGATCATCACGCGCGTCACGGGCGACGTGCAGTCGGTGCGGATGTTCGTCGATCAGGTCATGATGCAGAGCGTGATCATGGCAATCTCGCTCACGGTCTACATCATCTACATGGCGAGTCTGAGTCCCGGGCTGACGCTGGCCTGCCTGGCGACGACACCGCTGCTCTGGATCCTGACCGCGTGGTTCTCGCGCAAGGTGCAGCCGGAGATGATGCACAACCGCACGCTGGTGGAGCGGATGGTCGAAGTGCTGGCGGAAAGCATCCAGGGCATCGCCGTGACGAAGGGCTTCGGCCGCGAGGCAGAAAATCGCGCGCAGTTCGACGCCGCCAACAACGCGGTCCTGACCCACCAGCACGGCATCTGCTGGCGGATGAGCCTGTTCTCGCCGGCGGTGGGATTTCTGACGCGGATCAACATGATGGTCCTGATCGGCTATGGCGGCTGGCTCGTGGTCCACGGACAACTGCCGCTCGGCGCCGGACTCGTGGTCTTCGCCGGGCTGCTCGAGCAGTTCTCTGGTCAGGTCAACAACGTCGCCACGATCGTGAACTCCGTGCAGCAGTCGCTGATCGGCGCGCGCCGCGTATTCGAGATCCTCGATGCTCCGATCGAAGTGAAGAGCCCGCCGGATGCGATCCGGCGTCCGCGACTCGAGGGCGCGGTGCGATTTGAAAACCTTTCCTTTGCCTACGACGGGGCGGAGGCGGTGGTGCGCGACATCAACCTCGACGTGAAGCCCGGCCAGTGCGTGGCGATCCTCGGCGCGACCGGGGCGGGGAAGAGCGTCCTGATGAGTTTGATCCCGCGCTTCTTCGATCCGACGGCGGGCCGGCTGCTGATGGACGGCATCGACGCGCGGCGGCTGCATCTCGACGACCTGCGGCGCAACATCGGCCTCGTGTTCCAGGAGAGCTTCCTGTTCTCCAACACGGTGGCCGCGAATATCGCGTTCGGCCATCCCGACGCGACGCCCGCGCAGATCGAAAAGGCCGCACGGATCGCCGCGGCGCACGACTTCATCATGACCCTGCCGAAGGGCTATGACACGGTTCTGGGCGAGAGCGGCAACACCCTGTCCGGCGGCCAGCGCCAGCGCCTCGCGATCGCGCGCGCGGTGCTGCTCGAGCCGGCGGTGCTGCTGCTCGATGATCCGACCGCGGCGATCGACAGCGAGACGGAGCACGAGATCTTCGAGGCGCTCGACCGCGCGATCGCGGGCCGCACCACCTTCATCGTCGCGCACCGCCTCAGCACGCTGCGGCGCGCGGATTTCATCATCGTGCTCGAGGCCGGCCGCATCATGCAGCAAGGCACGCATGAACAGCTGATGAAGGTGCCGGGCCCGTACCTGCACGTCGCCAGCCTCCAGCTCGTCGACGACCGTGAACTGCAGGAGCTCAAGCTCCGGGAGGGGGCCGCATGAAGACGCCGGCACCGGTCCAGGATTTCGGACTCGTCCGCCGCCCGCGCGATCCGGATGAGGATGAGGATCAGTTCAAGCCGCTCGAATGGGGCCTGATCCGGCGGCTCTTCACCTACGCCACGCCGGTCAAGGGCAAGCTGACGGCACTGTGCACCCTGTCGGTGATCCGCAGCGCGCAACTACCCGCCTTCGCCTGGCTGATGTCGCTCATCATCAAGGGACCCATTTCCCGCGGCGACATGACCGGCGTGTACTGGGGCCTGGCGGGTTATGCGCTGCTGGCGGTTTCGACCGACGGCCTTTTCCACTTCCGCCAGCGTTACGCGCTCGAGATTGGCGAGACGGTGGTGAACGGCCTGCGCGCGGACATCTTCGCGCGGACGCAGCGGCAGCCGATGAGCTTTTTCCATCGGGTGAAGATCGGCCGCGTGATCGGCCGCGTGACGAGCGATGTGGAGTCGGTGCGGCTCGGCATCCAGGACGTGCTGTTCGTGAGCGTGATCCAGTTCGGGCAGATGATGTTCACGGCGGTGGTCATGCTCCGGTGCGACTGGCAGCTCTTCCTCGTGGTGCTGGCGATGGCGCCGGTGCTCTGGATGATCAACCGCCACTTCCGCGTGAAGCTGAGTTATTATTCGCGCGCCGCCTCAGAGAGTTTCAGCCGGGTCACGGCGACGCTGGCGGAGTCGGTGAACGGCATCCGCGTCACGCAAGGCTTCGTGCGGCAGGAGACGAACGCCGGCCTCTTCCGCGGCCTGCTCGCCGACCACTCGCGCTACAACATCGCCCTGGCGCGGACCTCGGCGATCCTCACGCCGCTGCTCGAGCTGAACAGTCAGTTCTTCGTCGCGATCCTTTTGCTCTTCGGCGGCTGGCGGGTCTTCCACCATGCGATGGAGATCGGCGACCTGATCACGTTCTTCCTGCTCGCGAACCAATTCTTCGCTCCGATCGCGATCATCGGCAACCAGTACAATCAGGCGGCGATCGCGATGGCCGGCGCGGAGCGCGTCTTCCGCCTGATCGACACGAAACCGGATTGGGAAGATGCGCCCGACGCCCGCGATCTGCCCGACCCGCGGGTCGGACAGATCGCGAGCGTCGGGAAGAGCCAAGTGCCAAGTAACAAGTACCAAGAAAACAGCGCGCCTGCGGCGCTGGATGACTTGGCACTTGGCCACTTGTCACCTGTTACTTCTCTGGCCGCGGATGCGGCCAGAGTGGGGGTTCGCGTTGAATTCAAGAACGTCTCCTTCGGCTACGACGCTTCGCGGCTGGTGCTGCACGACGTGAACTTCACGGCGGCGCCGGGGCAGAACATTGCGCTGGTGGGGCACACCGGCAGCGGGAAGAGCTCGATCATCAACCTCGTCGCGAAGTTCTACCTGCCGACGGCGGGCGAGCTTCGCATCGACGGCCAGGAGATCCGCACGCTGACGAGCCGTTCGCTGCACCGGCAGATGGGCATGGTGCAGCAACAGAACTTCGTCTTCAGCGGCACGGTGCTCGACAACATCCGGCTCGGCCGGCCCGAAGCCTCGGAAGCGGAGGCGCGAGACGCGGCGGCCCGGCTCGGCTGCCTGGATATTCTGGAGGCCCTGCCGAAAGGACTGCACTCGGAGGTCGGCGAACGCGGCGCGAATCTGTCGGTTGGGCAGCGGCAACTCGTGTGCTTCACGCGGGCGATGCTGGCGGATCCGCGGCTCGTCATTCTGGACGAGGCGACGAGCTCGATCGACGCGCTGACCGAGGCGCGGCTGCAGGAGGCGCTGGTGCGCCTGCTGCGCGGCCGCACGAGCTTCATCGTCGCGCACCGCCTCAGCACGATTCGCCACGCGGACCTCGTGCTCGTGCTCGACCAGGGCCGCGTGATCGAGCGCGGCACGCACGCCGAACTG
>CALFNJ010000275.1 GCA_937902865.1 uncultured Opitutaceae bacterium | reverse complement strand
TCGGTCCCTACCCGACGCGCGGCCGAGCTGCGCACGAGCTGCGCGTAGTGGGCGTAACCGTCGGGATCCGGATCGCGACCGAGGATGTCGCGATAGGCGCGGGTGATGAGCGTGCGGATGGCCTGCTCGCTCTGCTCGGAGCTGCGCAGCAGATCGGCGCGCAGCTGCGGTTCGGTCCAGCCCTTCTCGGCCATGAGCTGATGATAATGTTTCAGGCCGTCAGGGTCGGGATCGCGGTGGAGAATTTCGCGATAGGCCTTGGTGATCACATCGTCGAAATGAAGCGCGTCGCGCTCGGCGCTCTCCTGCAGACTGGCGCGGAGCGAAGCCTCGGTCAGGCGTCCGTCCATGAGCTTCTCGCGGTAAGCCCTCAGACCCTCGGCATCGGGATCGCGCACAAGGATGTCGCGATAGGCGCGGCGCACGATGTTCTCGGCCGTGCGCCGGTCGTAGTGCGGCGTGGCGTCGACCGGACCGCGCACGGGCACGACTTGCAGCGAGGAGATGGTGTGATCCCAGGTGGCGCCGGCGGGAGAGCGGCGGCGTTCGGCCACGAGATCGGCGAGACTGCTGGAGGACTCCAGCCGCTCGCCGCGGAAGCGGGCGTCGGCAAACGCCACGACGGTGGCGACGCCCTGGATGCGGAAGGACGCGATGCGGTCGTTCCATGAGCCGCGCGAGGCGGTGAGACGGCTCAGGTCATCGACGCCGGCGCCCGCCTCGACGGTGAACGAATCGCCGCGGAAATTCGGTTCGGCGAAGAATTCGACATAGCCGGAGGCGGCAGGAGGTGGAGGCGTCTCTGGGCCGGAGGCGACGACCTGGCGGTCGCGGTCACGCGACCTGGCGGTCGCGTCCCCATTGGGGGCGGAAGCGGATGTGGCCGGGCCGGACGGGACGATCTCCAGGCATCCGGCGAGGAAAGTGAAAATCAGGGCGGGAGCGAAACGGAGAACGAGACCGAAGCCGAGAGGGCGGGCGCTCACGGCGCGAAGAAGGGGTTGTGCTTCTTTTCCTGCGCGAGCGTGGTGAGCGGACCGTGGCCGCAGGCGAGGACGGTGTCGCGCGGGAGGGTGAGGATCTTGCTATAGTTATTTTGATATTGGTCGATGAAGTGCGTCGCGCTTCCGCCCATCGAGCTGGCAAAGATCGAGTCGCCCACCACGGCGAGCGGCCAGCTCAGGCCGGTGACGAAGAACGTGGTCAGTCCCGGCGAATGGCCCCAGGTGAGGAGCGTCTTGATCGCGATCTCGCCGAGATGGAAGTGGGCGTTCTCCTTGAACGTCTTCGCGCCCGGATAATCCGACGGCTCGCGTTCGCTCGCCCAGACCTCGGCGCCGGTGGCCTTGGCCAGCCGGGGCAGGTCAGCCACGTGATCGCGGTGCGTGTGGGTGAGGAAGATGTAGCGCAGCGTGAGGCCGGCGCTCTGGATCTCGTTGAGCATCGGCTCGGAGGTGGAGCCGGTATCGAACGCGGCGGCGAGCTTGGTCTTGGTGTCCCAGATCACATAGCTGTTCACGGTCATGTCCTCGAACGGCGAGTTGAACATGAGGAAGCCGCGGGGAAAGTTCGGCTGCTCGGGGTACCACGCCTTTTCGGCCATGGCGCCGAGGGCGTTGGGCCCGAGGCGGAGATGGCGCGCGAGGCGGCGCAGGACGGTGTCGATCGGCTTGCCGGCGCGGACGGTGGCGAGATCCGCGGCGCTCACGCCGCTCTGGGCGAGAAGCTCCTTGTCGGGAATCTTCCGGCCCCGCTGGGCCTTGCGCAGCACGTCGGTATAATTGTCCTCCAAAGGAATACGGGCCATGCCGCGACCTTGCCAGCGGCGGGCGGGACGAGGCCAGACCATTTTGTTCGATCGGGAAAACGTCCAACGTCCAACATTGAACGTTCAACGTTCAACGATCGGAACTTGATCGGGTGAGGACGCAGGAGGTTCGAATCAGAGCGTAGGGGCGTCCCTTGGGACGCCCGTTTCGACAATCGCCGAAGCGAGGGATGCTCCCTCTTTTCCTTCACAGAGCCAAACAGATATAAAATGTTCGATAATCGCGGAAGTAATGGATGCTGATTTTTGCGTTGGCGGATCCAAACAGGTCACATGAAGGCACGAAGCTCACGAAGGTCCGATATGGGAAGATGGGATCAGTCTTCGTGCACTTTGTGGCTTCGTGTGAGCCAAGGATTGGTGGATCGTGCGCGTTCCTGATTTCCTGAGTTCCAGATATAAAATTTCCGGAATAAGGTTCCAGATTGCCAGCGTGGGGCGGGATTGGCTTGGTTGATTCTTCCATGAGCACTCCCTCCTCGTATCTCACGTCTCTCTTCTCTCTCTCGGGCAAGGTGGCCGTCGTCATCGGCGGCACCGGCGAACTCTGCGGCGCGATGGCCGAAGGCCTCGCGGGCGCGGGCGCGGAGGTCGTGCTCGTCGGCCGCAACGAGGAGAAGGCGAAGCCGCGCCTCGAGCGCATCACTGCCGGCGGCGGCAAGGGCTATTTCCTCGCGGCCGAGGCGAGCGAGAAGGCGGCGCTGGAAAAGCTGCTGGCCGACGTGCTCAAGCGCTCGGGCCGGGTCGACATCGTCATCAACGGCGCGGGCGTGAACTCCGCGACGCCGTTCACCGAGATCGCCGAGGACGAGTTCGACCGGATCATGCGCGTCAATTTCAAGGGCACGTTCCTTGGCTGCCAGATCTTCGGCAAGTACCTCGTCGACCGCGGCGAGGGTGGCTCGATCATCAACCTCGGCTCGATGTCGGGACTCGTCCCGCTCTCGCGCGTCTTCACCTATTCCGCGAGCAAGGCGGCGGTGCACAATCTGTCCAAGAACCTGGCGCGCGAGTGGGCGCCGAAGCGGGTGCGCGTGAACACGATCGTGCCGGGCTTCTTCCCCGCGGAGCAGAACCGCAAGATCCTCTCGCCCGAGCGCGTGGCGTCGATCATGGGGCACACCCCGAGCAAGCGCTTCGGCGAGGCCCGCGAGCTGATCGGCGCGACGCTCCTGCTGGCGGCCGACGGGGCGGGCAGTTTCATCACCGGGTCGGAGATCGTGGTCGATGGCGGTTATCACGCCATGACGATTTAAACTCTGCGGTCATTTAAGTTTATCTGGAACTCAGGAACTCAGGAAACGATCCCCTCGATCCTGGGTCGCACGAAGCCACGAAGGTCACGAAAACCGAGCGGTTTTTGTCCGATCGCAATCTGCGTGGCCTCGTGCCAGACCGGATTGGAATAGCTGCCGCTGCCTGATTTCCTGAGTTCCAGATAATAAGGGTCTTGGACGGCGCCGGAATCGGCATCTCCCGCCGAGGGCAATCCGGTCGAGGAGCCGACGCACGCGCGGCCCTGCTTCGGCGGAATGCGTGTGGAGTCGTTTGATATAGTCTCTAGAGAGTGCGCGATGTCCCATTTATAGGTCGGATCGGCGGCCTATAACATGGACTTGCTATAATCGGACGCGCCGGTACGGTCCGCCCACTATGGCAATCAATAAGATTCAGGCTCTCGAGGCCGCGAAGGCGAAAATTTCGGCGAAAATCGCCCGCCTCGAACAGAAGATTGTGGCCCAGCGCCAGCGTCAGCTGGCCGGGCTGCACGCCAAGCACGGCTATGACAGCGTGGAGGATTTCATCGCGGCCCTTCGCCAGGCCAACGGTGGAAAGGGCAAAGGCAAGGGACGCGGCCGGGCGGCC
Source organism: uncultured Opitutaceae bacterium (assembly GCA_937902865.1). GTDB lineage: Bacteria > Verrucomicrobiota > Verrucomicrobiia > Opitutales > Opitutaceae > CAIUWA01. Next base: position 3,671 of record CALFNJ010000275.1, on the reverse strand, counting down.
GGCGCGGCGGGCAAGCAGCGCCGCAAGCGCGCGGTGATCACCGAGGCCACCCGCGAGGCGGTGAAGAAGCAGGCGGAAGCCGGCAAGACGGGCGCGGCCATCGCCGCCTCGCTCGGGATCTCCCTGCCGAGCGTGCAGAATATCAAGAAAGCGCTGGGGCTGGTGAAGGCGCGGAAGAAATGAAGTAACAAGAGCCAGGTACCAAGTAACAGGTAGCACTGGGGAAGGGCGGAGGTTGCCGCTGATCCGCTTCGCAGGTTTCCTGATTTCCTGAGTTCCAGATAATTACTCTGAGCCTCCATCACGGATGGAGGCTTTTTTATTTGGCGAAATTGGCGCGATGCCGGACAGTGCTGGGTCATGTCCGCCTCCGCGCCTTATATTCAAGCGAACACCAACGGCCGGTTGCATCCGGCGCACGAGCCGTCGCTCTCGCCGCTCAACCGCGGCTTTCTCTACGGCGATGCGATCTATGAGGTCTGGCGCACCTATCACGGCGTCATTTTCACCTGGGACGAACACTGGCACCGCCTGGAGCGATCGGCCGCCGCGCTCTATCTGACGCTGCCGCTCGCCCAGCCGGCGATGCTGGCGGAGATCAAGCGGACGGTCGCGGCGTTCCGGAAGGCGGCGAATTTTTCGGGCGAGGTCTATGTGCGGCTGCAGGTCACGCGCGGAGCGGGCGCGATCGGGCTTGATCCCGCACTGGCGGATCGGGCCGATTTCGTGCTGCTGGTGCAGCCGTGTCCGAGCGTGGCGCCGGAAACCCTGCGGAAGGGGTTGCGGCTATCGGTCGCGACCGGACTCCGGCGGAATCCGACCGAGAGCCTCAGCCCCGCGTGGAAGACCGGCAACTATCTCAACAATATCCTTTGTCTGCGCGAGGCCCGCACGCGCGGGGCGGATGAAGTGGTCATGCTCAACCTCGCCGGCGAGGTCACGGAAGCCGCGGTCTCGAACATCGCGTTCGTGCGCGATGGCGCGGTGCTGACCCCGCCGCTCGCGGCCGGGATCCTGGGCGGCATCACACGGGGACTCCTGCTCGGCAGTGTCGCCGCGGCGGCCGGCGTGAAGGCGAGCGAGGCGAAGGTGCGGTTGGAGGATTTCGCGACGATGCAGGAGTGCTTCCTGCTGTCGTCGACGAAGGACGTCACTCCGGTGGCCGAGATCGATCAGGCGCGTTTCCGGGTTGGTCCCGATACGGTCGCGTCGCGGCTGAAGGCGGCATTCGCGGACTATGCACGAACCTATGCCGGCACGCACACGGCGCAGAGCGCCTGATTAAACGGCAGAAGGCGTATGGCGGATTGCGGATTCGACAATCCGCAAACCGTTTCGCGCAGAGGCGCGGAGACGCGGAGGTCGATCCTGATAATCCGATCTCTGTGCTTCTGCGCCTCTGGCGAGATGCCTTGAGCGGTTCTGGATGGGCGGCGTCGAACCCGTCGCCCGGAGGTCGACGGCCACCTCGATCCGCCATGATCAGTATCTCTGCATCGCGGGCTCGAGCTGGTCGGCCCAGGCGGCGATGCCGCCGGCGATGTTGGTGACGGCGGAGTAGCCGTTGGCGCGGAGATACTGGGTCACGTTCATGCTGCGGCTGCCGTGATGGCAGAGGACGAGCAGGTGTTTGTCGCGCGGGAGCGTGCCGAGGTGCGCGGGAATCTGGCGCATGGGGATGAACAGCGCGCCGGCGACGCGGCAGATCTCCACCTCATAGGGTTCGCGCACGTCGACGAGCGCAGTTTCGCCCGGCGCGGCGTCGAGGGCCTGCCTGGCTTCGGTCACGGACATTTCGAGCGGATAATTCATCGGTTCGGTTTTCGCAGAGGCAGGTGAGGGCGGACACGCATCGAAACGGTAGTCCTCCTCGCGCAGGGCGCGGAGCGTGGGATGGTCGCCGCAAACGGGGCACGCGGGATCGCGGGAGATGCGCAGCGTGCGGAAATCCTGGGGAAGCGCGTCGTAGAGCAGCAGGCGTCCCCGCAGCGGTTCACCGAAGCCCACGATGAGCTTGATTGCCTCGATCGCCTGCAGGCTGCCGATGACGCCGCCGAGCGCGCCGAGCACACCGGCGTCCCCGCAGTTCGGGACGGAGCCAGCCGGAGGCGGCGTGGGAAACAGGCAGCGGTGGCACGGTCCGCCGTGAGCGGGATCGAAGATCGTCACCTGACCCTCGAACTTGAAGAGGCTTCCGTAGACCAGCGGACGACCGGCGAGCGCGGCGGCGTCGTTATCGAGATAGCGGGTGGGAAAGGAATCGGTGCCGTCCACGATCACGTCGTAGGACGAGAACAGCGCCACCGCGTTCGCGGCGGTCACGCCCTCACCGTGCTCCACGACTTGGATGAAGGGGTTGGCGGCGCGCAAGCGGCGGGCGGCGGAGCGGACTTTCGGTTCCCCGACGGAGGCGGTGTCGTGGAGGATCTGGCGCTGGAGATTGTGCTCCTCGACGCGGTCGAAGTCGGCGATGCCAAGCGTGCCCACGCCGGCGGCGGCGAGGTAGAGCGCCGCGGGACTGCCGAGTCCGCCGGCTCCAATCACGAGCACACGGGCGGCGGCGAGCCGGCGCTGGCCCTCGAGTCCGATCTCGCCGAGCAGCAGATGCCGGCTGTAGCGCGCCAGTTCGGCGGGCTGAAGCGAGGGCAGAGGATCGGGCATGAGGAGAATCTGGAACTCAGGAAATCAGGAACGACACTTGTGAGGGGAAAACCACGAAACACACGAAACACACGAAAAGCGAACCTTCGGAATTTCACCAGAGAGGCACGGAGACACGGAGGAGTGATTTGCCCACGGAATACACGGAACACACAGAAAAAATCAGGCTTTCGGTGTATTCCGTGTATTCCGTGGGCTAATGGCTTCTCGGTGTCTCCGTGCCTCTGTGGTGAAATTCCGGATCTGATGGATGTGCTTCGCCGGAAATGAAATTGCGCCGCTTCCTTGCGGCGCTCCAATCTGGATCCGTGTCACAGCCATTCATCGTCATCATTGCCGGCGGCCGGGGGGAACGTTTCTGGCCCCAGAGCCGCGCGCACCGCCCCAAGCATCTGCTGCCCATCGTCGGCTCGACGCCGATGCTCGCGCAGACGCTCCAGCGGGTGCGTCCGCTCGCGCCGGTGCGGAACCTTTTCGTGATCACGAGCGCCCGCCAGGAGAAGGCGGTGCGCGAAGTCTGCGCGCGTTTCCGCCTGCCGAAGGAGAATATCGTCGCCGAACCCATCGGACGCGACACCGCGCCGGCGGTCGGTTTGGCGGCGGCGTTGGTGGCGCGGCGCGACCCGCGCGGAGTGTTCGCGGTGCTGCCGGCGGACCATGTCATCGAGGACGAAGCGGCCTACCGCCGCGATTTGCGGGCGGCCTTTGCCGCGGCGGCGAGCGGATCCGTGATCGTGACGATCGGGATCAAGCCGACCGAGCCCGCGACAGGCTTCGGCTACATCCAGAAGGCGGGCAGCGCGGGCCGACACGCGGGGCGGCCGGCGTTCAAGGTGGCGGCCTTTCGCGAGAAGCCGGATCTGGCGACGGCGAAACGCTATCTCGCGTCGGGGAATTTCCTTTGGAACGCGGGCATGTTCATCTGGAGCGTGCCGGTGGTGGAGACGGGCCTCGCCCAGCATGCGCCCGAGCTGCAGGCGGGCCTCGCGCCGGTGCGCGCCGCGCTGGCG
>CALFNJ010000274.1 GCA_937902865.1 uncultured Opitutaceae bacterium | reverse complement strand
CCACCGCGCCGGTCGGCACCGGCGCCACGCCGTTCTTCGGCTGGCAGGTCAATGACTCTCGGCCCAACGAGCTGCAGTCGAAATACCAGCTGCGTGTCGCTTCGTCAGCGGAGGCGCTCGCCGCCGGCCGGGCCGATGTGTGGGACAGCGGCGAGGTCGCGAGCGGCGAACAGAATCACATCGCTTATGGCGGTCCCGCGCTCACCGGCGATCGCCAGTATTTCTGGCAGGTCCGGACCTGGGACAAGGCCGGCGCGCCCAGCGCGTTTTCCGCGCCCGTCGCGTTCGTCGTGGGACCGCTGGGCAACGCCGACTGGTCCGGCGCCTCGTGGATCCGGCGCACCACGACCGACGCCGACGACTACACCTATTACCGCAAGACCGCCGAGCTGCCCGCCAAATCCGTGCAACGCGCGACCGTCTACGTCACCGGCGTGCACAAATACGAGTTGTTCGTGAACGGCCAGCGCGTCGGCGAAGGCCCCGCCTATCAATTTCCGCAGTACCAGTACTACAACGGCTACGATATCACCGCGCTGGTGAAGCCCGGCGCGAATCTCTTCGCCGTGTTCAATCACTGGTTCGGCGGCGGCCAGGGCCGCGCCGTCAGCGCGCGCGGAATCCTGATGAAGGCCGTGATCCACTATGCGGACGGCACCAGCATCGCGGTCGGCACCGACGGCACGTGGAAACAGCTCCAGGCTCCCGCCTGGGTGCTCGGCCAGAAAAGCCACAACGCGGGCGAAGGCACGGGCTTCATCGAGCGCATCGATGGCCGCAAGCTGCTGACCCAATGGAATCAGCCCGGGTTCGACGACTCCCGCTGGAACCTGGCCGACGTCATCGGTGCGCCGCCGACCGCGCCCTGGGTCAATCCGCCGCAGCCCGACTACACCCGCATCGTCGAGCAGGAGATCGCCCCCGCTGCGGTGACTTCGCTCGGCAACGGCGCGTATCTCGTGGACCTTGGCAAGGTCTACGCCGGCATGCCGCGCATTGCGTTCAGCGGCGGCACGCCCGGGCAGCTCGTCACGATGATGGGTGGCTACTCGCTCGGCGCCGACGGCCGCGTCGATCCGCGCAAGAATCAGAGCTCCGACCTCAGCTTCTTCGCCGAGATGAGCGGCGGCGCGTTCACCTATGCGCCGGTCACCTACATCGGCATGCGTTATCTGCAGATCGAAAATTCGCCGATGCCGATCACCGCGGCCAACTGCCGCTTCATCGTGCGACACAGCCGGCTCGACGAAGCGGCCTCCTCCTTCGATTCTCCCGATGCGACGCTCAACGACGTCTGGGCGTTCATGAAGCGCTCGATCGTGGTCAATGCGCAGGAGGAATACGTCGACACGCCCACGCGCGAGAAGGGCGGCTTCCTCGGCGACGGCACGATCATGAGCACGGTCGCGATGCCGGTGCTGCACGACCGGCTTCTCACCCATCGGCGGCTGCAGGAATTCTTCGCCTCCATGGATCAGTTCTGGTCCACGCCGGCCGCCAACCGCGGACGCGTCAACGCGGTCTATCCGAACGATGACAACGCCCGCGACATTCCCGATTTCACGGATGCGTTCCTCGTCGGGATCTGGGATTACTACATGGAAACCGGCGACCTCGCGCTGCTTCGCGAGCATTACGGCCATCTCCGGGACATCGCGGAATACGTCTACCGCTCCCGTTCGGCCGACACTGGCCTGATCACCAACCTGCCCGGCGGCAGCGGACAGTACGTCCGCGGCATCATCGATTGGCCCGCGCCCATGCGCTACGGCTACGACATGAGCGTGGCCGCGCGCTCCGTCGTCAATCACTGGGCCGTGGCGGACTTCGATGTCATGTCGCGCATCGCCGCGGCCGTGGGCAACAACGCCGACCGGGACCTCTATCGCTCCCGCGGCGAGGACCTGAAGGCCGCGATCAATTCGCACCTGCTCAACAGCGCCGGCCTCTACGTCGACGGCCTGGCGGCGGACGGCAAGCCGAGTGCCCACGTCTCGCAGCATGCGAATATGTTCCCCATCGCCCTCGGTTTCGTGCCCGCCGCCCAGCGCGCGGGCGTGATCGCGGAGGTGAAGGAGATGAACATGAGCGTCGGCATGGTCACTGTGCTCTTCCTCGTGCGCGCCGTCGGCGAAAGCGGCGACGGCGCTCACCTGCTCGATTTGTTCACCCGCGCCGACTGGCCCGCGGGCTGGGCCAACTCACTCAAGCGCGGCGCCACCGCCACCTGGGAAACGTGGAACTCCGACACCGACGGCACGAGCCAGTCTCACGGCTGGGGCGCCGCCGGCCTCGACGGCTATGTGCGTTATATCCTCGGCATCCGTCCGACGCAGCCCGGTTACGCGCAGGTCCAGATCAAGCCGCTCGGCTTCGGCGCCCGCCTGCCCTGGGCGAAAGGCACGATCGCCACGGATCGCGGACCCATTGCGGTCTCTTGGAAGCGCACCGCCGGGCTCTACACGCTGGAGACCACGCTGCCGGCGAACGTGACCTCCTCCGTCTATGTGCCCAAGGGCGACGCCGCCGATCTCTCGGTCCGCGTCGACGGCGTCACCGTCAACGGCGAGATCGACGGCGATTACCTGCGCGTGGCGGTCGGCTCCGGCCCACACATCATCGAACGTGCCCTTGCACCTCGGCCGTAGGGGCGTTCTTTACGGACGCCCGCTTCGCTCCGTCGGTCCTTGAGCCACAAACGATCAACCAATCCTCGATCCCGGGCGTCCGCAAGGAACGCCCCTACCTTATGAAAACTGAAGAAGTCGCCCAACGCCTCGTCACCCTTTGCCGCGAAGGCCAATGGGAGACCGCCCAGCAGGAACTGTATGCGGCTGATGCGATCAGCATCGAGCCCTACGAGACGCCGAATTTCCCCAAGGAGACGAAGGGACTGCCCGCCATCATCCAGAAAGGGCATGTCTTCACGTCGCTGGTCGAAAAGATGCACTCCCTCGCCGTCTCCGACCCGCTCGTCGCCGGCAACGCCTTCGCCTGCACGATGACCATGGACATCAAGATGAAGGGTCACGACCGGATGAAGATGTCCGAGCTCTGCGTCTACGAGGTGAAGGACGGCAAGATCGTCCTCGAGCAATTCCACCTGTAGCCGCCCGGCAGAGCGGGTCTCCGACCCGCTCTCCATCCGATGTAGGGGCGTTCCTCGCGGACGCCCATCCGCGTCGCCAACCAGAACCGCCAAGGTGGAACGCGTTGTCCCCAACGCGTTTTTGACGCTGCCCGCCTGACGGCTCCGTCCTCGTCCTGATTCCGAACCCTCGATCCGGTTTCACACAGAGAACGCAGAGGACACAGAGACCGATCGGTTCGAACCTCTGTGTCCTCCGTGTTCTCTGTGTGAAACTGGATCGGTGCTGGGTTCTGGCCCTTGAGGGTTTTCCGCCCGCAGCGTCGCTCAGCGCTTTAAGGTGGGGCGCGTTATCCCTAACGCGCCGTTCCGCTCTGCCCGACCCCAAAACGCGGATGACGGTTTCGGCGCGTCCGGGAGAACGCGCCCCACCCTCAAAAAACAAAGCCCGCCGGCGGCCTGCCGGCGGGCACCCAACAAACAGAAAGCACCTGACACTAACTATGACTATGTGACTACTGACGATCCTGCTGCGCGGAGCGCCTCAGCAGTTGAAACCGACGCCGGCGTTCCAGTTGAACTGGCCGTCGTCGAAGCGATCGTTGATCGCGCTCGAGTGGCGGAAGGTCCACGCGTACTCGGCCATCACGAAGACGAACGTGCGCGGGTGGATGTAGAACTTGGCGCCGCCTTCGATGCCAGCCGCGAAGGAATCGCGCACCTGGTCACCGTAGATGCCGCCGAAATTGACGCCGAGGAAGGGACGCACCGCCGCACCTGGGCCGAAATTTTCATCGAGCGCCAGACGGGTGGAACCATTCCATGCCGAACCGGCATTCTGCGGATTCGAATAGTTCACCGATTGCCGGACCACGACTTCGAGCGTGTCGCTCACGTAACTGCCCAGTGAGACGTTCACTCCCCCGAAGGAGTCATCCAGTTCCTTGTTGCTCACCCCCACGGCACCGAACGTGACCTCAGTCATGCCCTTCGTGGTGTTGTAGGTCCCCGAGTTGGGCGTAGGCACGCTGGTCGGGTTCTGGGCGAACACGCCCAGCGGCAGCGCCGCGGCAGCGAGTCCGAGGCAAAGTTTGATCGTCGGTTTGATTTTCATATGCGTATTTTTTCTTGGTTACGGTTGGGAATGAGCCGGCCCGCCGAATGACCCAGCTCACGCCCGCCGGTTTCAGTTCACGGCCGCGTAACCTTCCCGTAACAATCACCGGGAATTTCCCGGTGGTCCGCATGGGATCGTCGGTGGAACGCATTGCCCTAATGTAGGGGCGCTCCTCGCGAACGCCCGCTCCGGCCCGGCCCCGTCGGCACTCAAACGCGATCCATTTATTTAACAGGAGGAAGACCGAGACGAACCGAGGATGGGACTTCCGAATCTCGGAATCCAAAAACCCTTCGGATCCCTAGATCCCATGGATCCCAATGGGGACGCGACCTCCCGGTCGCGTGGTTCGCAGGGCGGCGCTGAAGGGACGGTAAAACGGCGCGGCAAGTACGCCGCGTCACCAGCGCGTTAGGGACAACGCGCTCCACCAAAGAAAACGGCCGCCTCACGGCGGCCGCTGCATTCGGATCATCCGACCTTCAGGCCATCTGACTTTCGCCTTCCGGTCTTCCGACGATCGAGCTCCCGGCTATTTTCCGGAAGCCGACGCTTTCGCGAGTTCGACCGCGAAGGCGTAATCCGGCCCGAAGATATTCGAGCGGAAAACGATGTACTTCATGTCGGGCGTGAAGCTCGGATTCGGCTCCAGGCGGTAGTTGTGCTTGGACATGTTCACGAGCTTCTCCGACTCGAGGTAACCGCCCTTGATGAGATTATTCCCGAGCGTCTTGTTGTTCTTCACGTACACCGGGTGGAACAGGAAAATCCACGGTGAGTTGTTGTCACCGTCGCCGCAGAAGAGCTTTCCGTCCGGGGAGGAGTTGTCGTGGATCGAGGACTGGTCGCGATTGTACTGCAGCCAGACGCGCTCCTTCGTCTCGATGTTATAGCTCGCGATGAACGAGATCCGGCCGCCGCGCGGGAAATGCAGCTGATAGAACAGCGTCTTGCCGTCCGCGCCCCACCATTCGTGGCCGGCGATTTCCATTTCCATGATCCGCTGATGCACGAGTTCATTGTGCGTGCCGTCCGTACGAATCGTCCAGATGCGGTCGACCTCCTGCCAGTTGCCCTCGTGACAGTACATCAGGAGCGTCGGATCCGCCGGGGAGAACTGCAGGTGATTCAGCCAGTTCGTATTGTGCTCGAGCAGCGGCGTCAGCTTTCCGGTCTTCAGGTTGATCGTGAACATCGTCATCGGCAGCTTCGCCGCCAGGCGTCGCGCCATGAGCTCACCCTTGTTCGCCGGCTCGCCGAGATTCGTCGCCGTCATCCGCGAGGGCGTCTGGGCCGGGGTGCCGTCGTAGGCGCCACCAGCATTGGCGTCGCCTTCGATGAAGGTGCCGGCGCCAAGCGTCTCGTCGGCGTTGATCGTCACCACGCTCGCTCGACGCGGCAAGTCGGCGAGCTTGCGATTCTCGCCGGTGTCGAGGTTCACGACCCAGAGCGTCGAGAAATACGGATCGTCCGTCGGCTTCGTGTAATAGAGGTTCGGCGTCTTCGAGCCGACGATGATCGTCTTCGCCGTCCCGGTCACGAGCTGCTTCGCCTCGAGCGTCGCCAGGTTCAGCACCGAGATGCCGTTCGGCGTCGTGTACGCCATCTTCTTCCCGTCCGGCGTGTAGCCGTTGTAGTTGAAATAGAAGCTGTCCGAGCCCGGCTCCTTCGTTAGTCGGATCACGCGGTGCCCCGTGTCCGGATCGATCCAGGACGACGGCGGCTCCGCCGAATCAGCCGCCGCCAAAAGCGCGGGAGCCGAGAGAACAGCGGAAAACGCCGCTGCGCGGAAAAAACGGGAGAGCATCGAGGGGTTCATGGGGAGAAGAAGCCGCATCGTATCCCAAGCCCCCGGCGCAACAAGAAGCCGCGCCGACAAGTTGAGTCCTATCAATGAATGCCGAGCCCAATCCTTTCACCACAGAAGCACGGAGACACCGAGAGCGGATTGATTTCAGTCTCTGCGTCTCTGTGTCTCTGTGGTGAACCGGCTCGACTCCGGCCTGCCCGCGTTCAGCGCGGATTTTCCAGGCCCGTGCCGTGCACGTTCGTCAGGTTCATCAGCGGGCCCGTGTAGCCGGTGACCTTGATGTCGCTGAACTCCGCATGCTCCACGTTCGCCAAAGTGATGCCCTTCGCGCAGGTGCCGGTGATGTCGGACAGCACAAAGCCGTCGATCGGACGCTCGGGCGAGATCGCCTTGCCGAGGATCAGGTCCGCGACGTCCTCCACCTGCACGTGCGTGAACTTGATGCCGGCGACGTGCGCCCATTTGTCCGGCACGCCGGTGACGGGATCACTCGCCTGAATGCCCTTCGTCACCAGGTCGATGCCGATGAAAGTCGGGGATTTCTTCACGATGAGGTGATCGCCCGTGATGTCCTCCATGTAGCCGCCGCGACCGTCGCGGCTCTTGATGAAGATGCAGTTCTGGTTGCCGGAGAGCGTGGAGTTCTCGACCCGGATGTGGCGGATGCCGCCGGACATCTCCGTGCCGAAGCCGATCGCCGCGAACCCGATGCTGTGCAGCGTGCAGTTGCGGATGAGCACATTCTCCGTGGGGCGCTTCAGATTCACCGCCGAAAGCCCGCGCCCGGATTTCATCGAGATCGCATCATCTCCGCCTTCGATGTCGCTCTTCTCGATCAGCACGTCCTTGCAGGAATCGAGGTCGAGTCCGTCGCCATTGGTCATGGACGAACGAATCGTCACGCCGCGCACGACCAGTCGCTCGCACAGCATCGGGTGCACCGCCCACAGCCGCTGGTAGCGCACGGTGATTCCTTCGATCAGCACATCCGTGCATTCCGCCGGCTCGATCATCACGGGTCCGCGCGCCGTGCCCGCGGCCCGCGGCCGGAGCGACGCCAGCGCGACCGGAGGGCCGACCAGCGTGCCGGAACCGATGATCGACACATGCGATGCCTTTTCCGCTGAGAGGAGCGCCCGATGACTCGGCCGGAACTCGCCTTCCCAGCGTGCCGTCACGATCGGATAATCCGCCACATCCGGCGAACCGGTCAGCGTCGAGCCCTCCGCCAGGCGGACCGTTGTGCGCGAACTGATCGCGAGGCTGCCCGTGAGGTAATTGCCCGCCGGCACCAGCACCTCGCCGCCGTCCTCGCCCGTAGCCCATACGCCGAAGGTGA
>CALFNJ010000273.1 GCA_937902865.1 uncultured Opitutaceae bacterium | reverse complement strand
GCTTCTGCACGTCCTCGATCACCCAGTTGTCGAAGCGGAAATTCTCCAGTACGCCGACGCGGCCGCGCATGCTCTTGATCCGCACGCCGCAGTCGGTGCCCTTGGAAACGATGTTGCTCGCCGTGACGTTGCGGATGCCGCCGGAGGTCTCGCTGCCGATCACGACCGCGCCGTGGCCCTTGTACATCACGCTGTTGGTGACGGTCACGTACTCGGTCGGACGATTGGTGCGCAGGCCGTCGTTGTCGCGGCCGGACTTGATGACGATGCAGTCATCGCTGGTGTTGAAGAAACAGTCGGAGATCCGGACATTGCGGCACGAGTCGACATCGATGCCGTCGCCGTTCGGGCCCACGCCTTCCTTGGACGGCTGCCCGTCGGGATCGGCCGAGACGAAGCGCACGCCGTGGACGACGATGTCGTCCGAATAAACCGGATGGAGCATCCACATCGGCGATTTGAAGAGCGTGACGCCCTCGACGAGGATGTTCTTGCAGTTGTAGAGGCCGACGAGGGACGGCCGGAGGAATTCCGCCGCCAGCGTGAAGTCGGCCGCGGTGAACTTCTCCCCCGCCTCGATCCGGTTGTAGAGGCTGCGCCACGCGTCGCGCGCCTTGGCGGGATCGACACCTGCCGGCGGCTGGCCGCGGCCGGAGCGCCACCACCAGTTCCAGCCCTGGCCGTTGAGGATGCCGCGACCGGTGATCGCGATGTTCTGCTTGCCGTCCGCGTAGATCAGCGGCGCGTGCGTGAAGACGTTGGTGCATTCCCAGCGCGCCGCGACAATCGGCGAGTCCGCCGGATCACCGCTGTAGAGCAGCTCCGCGCCGGCATCGAGCTGCAGCGTGAGATTGCTTTCGAGCTGGATCGAGCCGGTGAGATACTTGCCGGGCGGCACCACCAAGGTGCCACCGCCAGCCGCCGCGCAGGCCGCGACCGCCTTGGCGAAGGCCGCCGTGTTCTTCGTCTGCCCATCGGGCACGGCGCCATAGTCGAGCACGTTGAACGTCGCCGGGGTCGCCGCCGCCGCCGCGTTCGCGAGCAGCAGGGCGCAGGACAAAGCCGAAAGAAGACGCAGCATCATGGGAAAGAAGGGGTCGGTTAGGACACCCGAGGACACGTGTCCGCGTCAAGCGCTTTTCCCGTGCGGGTAGGCCAGCCCGAATTCGGCCGCGGCTTCCGAAATAATCTTTCTCGTTCTCTTTCTCCTTCCTCTTTCTCGATCACTTCAGAGGAGAAAGGGCATGAGAAAGAGGAAGGAGTACGATGCACCACCCCAACAAATCCGGTCACGACCGAGGACCCTGCGGGTTTGACACCCCCGGCCACCCTCCCCTAGCAACCACGCCTTCCCGCGCCCATGGCCGCCAAAAAGAAACCCGCCCGTCCGATCACTTCGACGGCGGAGTTCGCCCGCCACGTCGGACTCGCGCGCACGACGGTTTCGCGGGTGCTGAACGGCCAGCCGGGCCTGAAGCCGAAGACGATCGAGCGCGTGCAGCGGGCGATGGACGAGACCGGCTTCACGCCGAACGCCTACGCGGTGCGCCTCAAAGGCAAGAGCACGGCAACGGTGGGCATCTGCATGGAGGATCTGCTCACGCCGACGGCGGTGAAAAAACTCTCCGCCCTCCAGCGCGCCTTTCGGATGAAGCACTACACGTCGCTGATCGAGGTGTTCGAGCCCGGCCAGAGCCGGCAGCTCATCCGGCACTTCCTGTCGATGCGCGTGGAGGCGATCGTGTTCATCGGCCATTTTCCCGCGGAGGAGCTGGCGCAGCGGATCGACGAGCTCAACGCCCACGGCACGCCGCACGTCGTGATCGACCACGTCGACATTCCGAGCGCGCACCGCGTCACGGTCGACCGCGCCCGCGGCATGATCGACGTCGTCAATCACCTCGTCGCCCGCGGCCACCGCAGCTTCGGCCTGCTCGGCATCTCGGCCTGGCTCCACGGCAAGCTCGGCCGCATGCACGGCATCATGCAGGCGCTCGCGGCGCACAAGCTGCCGTTCGCGCAGTGCGCGCGCTCGCTCGACCACCTGCACGTGCGGCGGAACGACTTCGAGTTCGGCAAGACGCTCGCCGCCAGCTTCGCCACCCTGCCCGACCGTCCCACCGCCTACCTCGCGCTCAACGACGAGATCGCCATCGGCGCCATGCACGGCCTGCAGGCGGCGGGGATCGACATCCCCGGCGAGGCGGCCGTGACCGGTTTCAACAACCAGGAAATCTGCGCGATGACGCGCCCCACGCTCACGAGCGTGGACCAGCAGATCGACGAAACCATCCGCGTCGGCACCGAGGTCCTGCTCGGCCAGATCGGCCAGCCGCCGCGCACCAAGGCCATTCTCCGCACGATCGATCCGAAGCTGATCATTCGTCAGTCAACGGATTTCACGGTGGCCGCCCGCTGAGCGCAGGGCTCGAAAGGTAGGGACGGGCGGCCCGCCCGTCCGCTTCGGCTCCGTCCACTCACGGATCACGATCTGGATCCAACCCTCGGAATTTCACCACAGAGGCACAGAGACACGGAGGAATAGCCCAGCATTGGCCGCAAAAAGGCGCAGAAGAACACAAAAAAGGAAACTCGGATTTATCCGACCCAATCCTTTTTGCGCTTCTTTGCGGCCATCTCCGCAAGGTTCGGTGTTCTCCGTGTCTCCGTGCCTCTGTGGTGAAATTCCGAGGATGGGGCCAAGTCCCACCCATCTCGGGAATTGACGCCGATTTTTCCGGACCGTTTCCTGTCCGCCATGCCTGCACCCAAGCCGACGGCCCCGGGAGTCAAATACCAGCGTGTCATCCTGAAACTCTCGGGTGAAGTGCTTCGCGGCGGGAAATCCGGCGATCCGATCGACGCGGCCACCCTCGAACGCACCTGCGCGCAGGTGAAGGAGATCCACGACCTCGGCGTCCAGATCTGCGTCGTCATCGGCGGCGGCAATATTTTCCGCGGGCTCAACGGCGAGCAGCGCGGCGTCGACCGCACCACCGGCGATTACATGGGCATGCTCGCCACCGTCATCAACGGCCTC
>CALFNJ010000272.1 GCA_937902865.1 uncultured Opitutaceae bacterium | reverse complement strand
TTACTTCGAATGGCGGAAACAGGCGTCGGTCTTCGAGAACCTGGCGGTGGCCTATTCCGCCGCCTACAATCTCAGCGGGGCGGGCGAGCCGTCGCGCGTAGATGCCCAGCGCGTCACGGCCAATTATTTTTCCACGCTGCGGGTGCATCCGTTCCTGGGGCGGGATTTTCGCCCGGAAGAGGATGAGGCGGGACAGGGCAACGTGGTGATCCTCAGCCATGGTTATTGGCTGCGGCAGTTCGCGGGCCGCGCGGATGTGGTGAACCAGACCATCCAGCTCGACGGCCAGACTTTCACGATCATCGGGGTCATGCCGGCCGACTTCCGCCAGTTCCAGGGTTATCAGGCCCAGATCTGGACGCCCGCGGCGTTCAGTGGCGCCGCCCGGCAGAATCGCGGCTCGCGGTTTATCAATGAAGTGGTCGGCCGCCTGAAGCCGGGGGTCACGCTCAAGCAGGCCCGCAGCGAGCTCGCGGTGATCGTCGGCCGGCTGGCGAAACAGTTCCCGGAGACGAACGAGGGCTGGAGCGCGCGGCTGCGTTCGCTGCAGGACTACTCCGTCCAATATCTCCGCGCCCCGACGCTCGGCCTGCTGGGCGCAGTGGGTTTCCTGTTGCTGATCGGCTGCGCCAACGTCGCCAACCTCCTGCTCGCGAAGGGCACCACGCGCCAGCGTGAGCTGGCGATCCGCGCCGCCGTCGGCGCCAGCCGCGGTCGGGTGGTGCGGCAGTTGCTCGTCGAGAGCCTGTTGCTCGCAGCCTGCGGCGGCGGCCTCGGCCTGCTGCTTTCCTTCTGGGGTGTGCAGGCGGCCTTCGTCTCGTCGGGTCTGACTCCCTTCAACTCCATTGCGGTCGATGGCCGCGTGGCCGGCTTTGCCTGCGCGCTCACCGTGATCACCAGTGTGATTTTTGGAATCCTTCCGGCGTGGCGGGCGTCGCGGACCAGTCCGATCGATGCCATCAAGGGCGGCCAGGCCGGCGCCGGTCCCGCCGGCGGCAGCCGACATCTGCTCGGTTTTCTGGTCGTCGCCGAAATCGCCCTGGCCCTGGTCCTCCTCGCGGGCGCGGGCCTGATGATGCGCGAATTCATGCGCGTCCTCCGCCTGGGCCCGGGTTTCGCGCTGCGCGATGGGCAGGTGATGGAGCTGTCTCTCGCGGGGGAAAATTACGCCGCTGCCCCGCAACGGAACGCCTTCATCAATGAGGTGCTGGACCGGATCGCCGGATTGCCCGGAGTGACGGCGGTGGGAGTGACGGACGTGCTCCCCTTGTCCGGCAATGGCAGCATCCCCGGATTCTCCATTCCCGGCCGGCCGCCGGTGTCCGCGCGCGAACGGCCGAGCGCCTTCGCCTACCGGGTCTCACCCGACTATTTCAAGGCGATGGGGATTGTCCTGCGCCAGGGACGCGTGCCCGTGGCGAGCGATGGTCCCGGCACGCCGGTGGCGGTGATCAACGACGTGCTGGCGGAAAGATTCTTTCCGGGAGAAAATCCGGTGGGCCAGCGGATCGAGCTCGACGGTGCCGCGCGGGAGATCGTCGGCGTCGTGGGCGGCGTGAAGCACTACACGCTCGCGGAGGCGGTGCAGCCGCAGATCTACACCCCGCTCGCGCACCGTCCCACCAACCGCCTCTATTTTGTCGTGCGCTTCGACCGCGCGGTCGTCGGCGATTCGCTGCCCGGCAGTCTTCGGGCGGTGGTGCAGGCGGTGAATCCGAACCAGCCGATCGCCCTGCTGTCATCGCTCGATGATTTTGTCGCCGCCCGGATGTCCGGCCAGCGGCTCGCGCTGGCGCTCTTCGCCACGTTTTCCCTCGCGGCCCTGCTGCTGGCCGGGATCGGCATCTATGGGGTGATGGCGTATTCCGTGGCGCAGCGCACTGGGGAAATCGGCCTGCGCATGGCCCTGGGCGCCGAACACCGGGACGTGCTTCGCCTCGTCGCAACGCAAGGCGGCCGGCTGATTGGCTTCGGCCTCGCTGCCGGCCTGATCGGAACTCTCGCGCTTTCGCGCCTCATCCAGTCGGTGCTGCAGTCCCTGTTTGCGGGGGCCGGCACGAACGATCCGGTCGTTTTTGCAGGCGTGGCGCTGCTGCTCGGCCTGGTGGGCCTGATCGCCTGCCTCGTGCCCGCGCGCCGGGCTGCGCGGATCGATCCCGTGATCGCGCTGCGCGCGGAATGATTCACCGATGAACCCGCTCCGCCAAATCCACAGCTTCCTTTTCCGGAAGAAACTCGACGCCGAAATGACCGAGGAGCTGCGCGGGCATCTCGAACAGCAGACGCAGGCGAATCTCGCCGCGGGCATGTCGCCCGACGAGGCGCGCTATGCGGCGCGGCGGCAGTTCGGCGGCCTCGAGCAGGTGAAGGAGGAGGCACGCGAACAGCGCGGACTCCTGTGGCTGGAAAACATCCTGCGCGATCTCGCGGTCGGCGCACGGCTGCTGCGCAAACAGCCTGGTTTCACGGTGGTCGCGGTGCTGACGCTCGCGCTCGGGATCGGCTCGTGCACGGCGATCTTCTCGGTGGTGAACGCGATCCTGTTCCGCCCGCTCGATTATCCGGAACCGGAGCGGATCATGGTGCTCCGGGAGCTGACGCCGCCACCGTCCGTCCGGGAAAACGTCGTTTCTCCCCGCAATTTTCTCGATTGGCGCGAACGGGCCCGGTCGTTCGCGCAGCTCGCGGCGTGGGAGGATGTCGGCTTGAATTTCACCGGCGGGAGCGAACCGGAGCAGCTGCAGGGCGACCGCGTGACGGGCGACTACTTCGGCGTGTTCGGCGCGCGCCCGGTTCAGGGACGACTGCTTGCCGACGCGGACGCGCAGCCGGGAAATGAACGCGTGGCGGTGCTCAGCTTTGCCTTCTGGCAGCGGGCCTTTGGCGGCGCGACGAATGTGGTGGGACGCACGCTCCGGCTCAACGACGAGGTCTATGCCATCGTCGGCGTGGCGGCGTCCCTGCCGGGCCGCACGGACGTGTGGATCCCGCTGGCGTTCACGCCCGATCAGACCTCGGAGCAAAGCCGGGGAGCGCACTGGCTGCGGGTGGCTGGACGTCTCCGTTCCGGGGTGACGGCGGCACAGGCGTCGGCTGAGCTGAAGTCGATCGCGGCGCAGATCGGCGTGGCGACACCTTCGTATGCGGGCTGGAGCGTGCTGGTCATGCCGTTGCTCGATTACAACGTGAGGGACGGACGCACGGCGCTCCTGACGCTGCTCGGTGCGGTCGGCTGCGTGCTGCTGATCGCCTGCGCCAATGTCTCGAATCTGCTGCTGGCGCGGGCGACCGCGCGAGCCCGCGAAATCTCGATCCGCACGGCGCTCGGAGCCGGACGCTCGCGGCTGATCGGACAAATGCTGGCGGAAAGTTTCCTGCTCGCGGGCGGCGGCGGAGTCCTGGGCGTATTGCTGGCACATGGAGGATTGCGCGTGGCGACGTCGTACGCGCCTTCGTCCGGACCCGCTCCGACGCTCGATCCGCGCGTGCTGGGCTTTGCGGTCGCCGTCAGCGTGCTGAGCGGGCTCGTCTTCGGACTCGCCCCCGCCTGGCTCGCGGCGCGAACCGGTGTCCACGAGGCGCTCAAGCGTGGGGCGCGCGGCGCGACGGAGAGCGGATCGCGGGGGCTGCGCAGCAGTCTGATCATCGGGGAAATCGCCGTGACCGTCGTGCTGCTGGCCCTCGCCGGCCTGCTGGGCCGGAGCTTTCTCGGCCTGGCGCACTCCGATCCGGGTTTCATCGCGGAAAATGCTACCGTCCTCCGGCTCACGCTGCCGGAAAAAAAGTATCAGCGGCCCGAGCAGCAGGCGGCCTTCGCGGACGCGCTGCTGACCCAGATTCGCGGGTTGCCGGGGGTACACGCGGCGGGCGTGACGCATGTCATGCCGATGCTGAGCGGGCAGGGGAACGGCTTCCTGATCCAGGGCCGGCCGGCGCCGGAACAGATGCCCGTCACCAGTTATTTTGCGGTCACCCCCGGTTATTTCCCCGCGATGGGCATTCGCCTGCTGCGCGGCCGCATGCTCAGTGAGCAGGACGATGCCCGCGCGCCGCATGTCGCGGTGATCAACGAGACGCTCGCGCGGCAGCAGTTTCCGGGGGAGGACCCGCTCGGGCAGCGGATCAACTTCGAGGGCGGCGAATCGCAGGACTGGCGCGAGATTGTCGGCGTCGTCGCCGACGTCGCGCAGAGCGCGGTCGATCGCAAGGTTTCCGCCCAGTCCTACGAACCGTTCGCGCAGCAGCCGCGCCCTTATATCAACGTCGTGATCCGCAGCAGCGGACAGATGGCAGCCGGCGTCCTGGGCGCGCAATTGCGCTCCGCCGTCCGTGCGGTGGACCAGGACCAGCCGGTGGGGAGCATCCTGGCGATCGGTGAGGTGCTCTCGGGCGGTCTCGCGCGTCCGCGCTTCACGGCCATCATGCTCGGAACGTTTTCGGCGATCGCCCTGATCATCGCGGCCATCGGGCTGTATGGCGTCATGGCCTACAACGTCGCGCAGCGCACGAGCGAGTTCGGCATCCGCCTGGCCCTGGGCGCGCAACCCACGGACCTTATGCGGCGCGTGCTGTTTGACGGGGGAAAGCTCGTCGGGATCGGCTGGCTGCTCGGGGTGGGCGTGGCGTTGGCCGCGGCGCGCATCATCCAGTCGATGCTGTTCCAAGTGAGCCCGCACGATCCGGTCACGCTCGCCGGCATCGGCGTCCTGCTCGGCCTCGCCGCCGCCGCCGCGTGCCTGGTGCCCGCCTGGCGGGCGACGCGGGTCGATCCGGTGGTGGCGCTGCGCGCCGAATGACTCCGCTCTTTCTCGTTCCTCTTTATCTTAATCTTTCTCTCTCCCCGAGGAACCAAGCGCGAACGCCCGCACTGCCTGACGAAAGATAAAGATAAAGAGGAGGAGAAGACACCGACCGATGAAACTATTTCGCAAACTGGGAGCGCTTTTCTGCCGTCGGAAACTCGATGCCGAGATGGCCGAGGAGCTGCGCGGGCATCTCGAACAGCAGACGCACGCGAATCTCGCCGCGGGCATGTCGCCCGACGAGGCGCGCTATGCGGCGCGGCGGCAGTTCGGCGGGGTGGAGCAGATCAAGGAGCTTGCGCGTGCGCAGCGGAGCGGGGTGTGGCTCGAGCAGACCTGGCAGGATTCGCGTTATGCGCTGCACGCGCTGTGCCGCACGCCGGCGTTTTCGCTGACCGCGGTGCTGACACTCGTGCTTGGCCTGGGCGCGACGGTGACCGTTTTCACGCTGGTCGACGCGGTGGTCTGGCGGCCGCTGCCGTATGCGGCGCCGGATCAGTTGGTGGAGGCATTCTCCGTCAACCGACAGGCGTTGCGCGACTGGACGGAGGCGCAGCAGGTCGCGGAGCGGGTGGAGCCGCACCAGCAGCGCAGCATGGTCCTGAGTGGGGATTTCGAGGCGACGCAGGTCGGGGCGGAGGCGGTTTCGCCCGGTTTGTTCGACCTGCTCGGTCGCGCGCCGGCGCTGGGCCGCGCTTTCGTGCCGGCGGATGCGGAGGAGGGAAGTCCGCCGGTGGTGATGCTCGCCGATGGATTTTGGCGGCGGCGCTTCGGCGGCGATCCCGGCGTGGTGGGCCGGAGGATCACGCTCGACGAAAAAATCTACACGGTGATCGGCGTGATGCCGCGCGGCTTCGGCTTCCGGGGTCCGCGCGCCGAGCTGTGGGTGCCGCTCCTGCGCGCGACGACGGACGCGGCGTTGCGCCAGAACGTCGATCTGATCGCCCGCCTGCGGCCGGGCCTGGGCTTTCCGGCGGCGCGTGAGGCGGTCAAGGCCCTCAACCGCCAGCTTGATCAAACGCATCCACAGGCCCGGGCCTGGGGTGTGGCGCTGGTCTCGCTCGATCAGGCCAGGGTGAATCCGGGGCCGCGCCGCATGATGCTGCTCACGTTTGGCGCGGTGATGTTCGTGCTGCTGATCGCGTGCGCCAACGTGGCGAACCTCCTGCTCGTGCGCGCAACGGTCCGGCAGCGGGAGTTCGCGGTGCGGGCGGCGCTCGGGGCCGGCGGCGGGCGCCTGATCCGCCAGGTGCTGACCGAGAGCCTGCTGCTCGTGGTGCTCGGGGCGATGGGCGGATTGGCGGTGGCGCACTGGGCCGTACCGGCGATTTGGAACCTGGCGACGCCGGACCTCCCGTTCCTCACCGTCAACGAAGTGACCATCGACTGGCGGGTATGGG
>CALFNJ010000271.1 GCA_937902865.1 uncultured Opitutaceae bacterium | reverse complement strand
ATCGACGCGGTTTAGCGCGTGGCCGAGATCGACCCGCGACGGCATGGTGTAGAGGCCACCGGCGTCGGGCGACCTCGACACCAGCACGCGCGGTTCGCCGTCGGCCGCGGTGAACCAGGCGGCCGTCACGCGCGGACCGTCGCTGTCGAGCTGCGGGCCGTTGATCGGGCAGGCGTTGATCTTCCAGCGATCGCGACTGAGGCGCTGCGGCGCTTCCCAGCGGTCGTCGACGAACCGCGTCGCCCTGATGTCGCGGATCTCCTCATCGGTGCGGCCGCGATAGGCGAGGAGAACGCTGCCATCGGGAAAGCAGGTGAGTGTCGTCTGGCAGCATTCGCAGACGCGGGGATCGACGAGCACGTCGGGACCGGCGGCGCCAAGGATGCGGGCATAAAGTTTCTGCGAGTCGCCCGGCACCTTTTTTCCGCGCCCGTCGAGCCAGGCCGCCAGCAGGCGTCCGTCAGGCAGCGCCGCCACCGACGGAAAGGCCGTGGCGTCGCTCTCACGGCTCAGCGGCTGCGGTGCGCTCCAAGTGGCGCCGCCATCGGACGACTGGCTGTACATGGCGTGCCGCGCATCGTCGTTGTGCATGTGCGCGGCGTGATCGCCGTGATCATGCGTGGCCGCTGTTCCCGCGGCCGGAGTCACGGGCATGGGATTGTTGACCGACCAGACCACCGTGAGCTTGCCGTTCGGCTGAACCACGAGCAGCGGGACATTGGCCGAACTCTTTTCGAGATCCGCACCTTCGACGATGGTGCGCGCGGCTGTCCAGCGCTGCGTCGATCGTTCGAACCGCGAAAATTTCACCGCACGTCCCTTGGCGGTCGGCTCGGTCCAGGAAAGGTAGAGCGCATGATCCGGTCCATTGGCCAGCGCGGGAGCCGAGGAGTCGGCGCCACCCGGCGAAGCCAGCGTGCTGACCACCGGTGTGAACACCGTCGGAACGTCGCTCGGCGCAGACCGCCCAACGGAAACACCCGCGCCGCATGTGAAGGCAAGAAAGGCGACCGACAACAACTTCATCCCGCCACCATGGTCTGCCGAACTTCGTCGTGCAACTCCGCGAGCAAGGCAGGCGTAATTTCCGGGCGGCGGGGTAGGGCGCGTTATCCCTCACGCGCCGAAATCGTCATCCGCATTTCAGGTCCGATGGAATCAAACCGGCGCGTTAAGGATAACGCGCCCTACCTTTTCTGGCGGAGCTCGTAGCGCGGGGTGGCGGTTGCTGAGAAGAGGTCCTGAGGACGGCCGCGCTGCTCGATGCGGCCGCGGTGGAGGACGAGGACGTCGTCGCAGAGGGCCATGATTTCGTCGGGGGAGTGCGTCACGTAGAGCATCGGCACGGCGAACTCGTCGCGGACGCGGGCGAGGTAGGGGACGAGGCGTTCGCGCAACGGGACATCGAGGCCAGCGAGCGGTTCGTCGAGGAGGAGCAGGCGGGGAGAGGCGAGCAGGGCGCGGCCGAGGGCGGCGCGCTGCTTTTCGCCGCCGGAGAGTGTGGCGATGTTGCGTTCGAGCAGCGGCGCGATTTCGAGGACCTCGCTGACGTGTTCGAGCGTCAGCCCGGCAGGACGGTTTTCATCCGTTTGGCAGCCGTAGAGGAGATTCCGGCGCACCGAGAGATGGGGGAACAGCGCGCCTTCCTGGGGCACGTAGCCGATGGCGCGGCGGTGGGGCGGAACGAAAACGTGGGCGGCGGCATCCGTGAGGGTCACGCCGTCCACGACGATGCGGCCCGCGGCCGGCCGACGCAGGCCGGCGATGAGCTCGAGGAGGGAGGTCTTGCCCGCGCCCGAGGAGCCGAAAATCGCCGTCACGCGTCCGCCGAGCGAAGCGTCGGCCTCGAGGGTGAAAGGCGCCAGCGGCAGGCGGAGGCCGGTGAGTTCGACGCTCATGAGGATGACCGCCTCCGCAGGAAAAGCTCGCTCAGCCAGACCGCGCCGAACGCGAGCGCCACCGACACGCCGAGCAGGCTCAATGCCTCGGCATCGCGGCCGAGTTGGACGAGGTGATAGATCGAGAGGGAAAGCGTGGCGGTCGCGCCCGGAATGTAGCCGGCCACCATGATCGTCGCGCCGAACTCGCCCAGCGCCCGCGCGAAGGCGAGGAGCCCTCCGGCGACGAGGCCGCGCGCGGCGAGCGGGAGCGTGATCGTGAAAAAGACCCGCCAGGGTCCGGCGCCGAGCGTGCGCGCCACTTGCTCGAGCCGCGGGTTGACGCCTTCGAAGGCGACGCGCGCCGTGCGCACCAGCAGCGGAAACGACATCACCGCTGTCGCGACCACCACGCCGCGCCAGGTGAAGACGATTTCCCAGCCGAACGTCCGTTCCAGCCAGCCTCCGAGCGGGCCGCGCCGACCGAGCAGCTTGAGCAGCAGCAGGCCGGTGGCGACCGGCGGCATCACGAGCGGAAGGGCGACGAGCGTCTCGACGACCGACTTGCCGGGCCAGTCACGCCGGGCGAGGAGCCAGGCGAGCGGCACGCCGACGGGCAGGATCAG
>CALFNJ010000270.1 GCA_937902865.1 uncultured Opitutaceae bacterium | reverse complement strand
CATGGCATCGACCCTGTCCATCGCCGCGCGGAGGTTCGCATCATGCTGGGTTCCGGCGATCACGGCCGCGGCTTGGGCAGCGCGGCCCTCGCCCGGGCCGCGGAACACGCCTTTCACGAGCGC
Organism: uncultured Opitutaceae bacterium; assembly: GCA_937902865.1. Lineage (GTDB taxonomy): Bacteria > Verrucomicrobiota > Verrucomicrobiia > Opitutales > Opitutaceae > CAIUWA01. Next base: position 2,233 of record CALFNJ010000270.1, on the reverse strand, counting down.
GGCCTGCACCGCCTCACCGCGTGCGTCCTCTCCTCCAATCTCCGCGGCCGGCGGGCCTTCGAGAAGGCCGGATTCCAGCTGGAGGGCGTCCTCCGGGAGGATCGCTGGACCGGTGCCGGTTTCGTGGACGTGTGCTTCTTTGCCCGGATCGCCGCATGAATTTCTGGCCCGAGCTCAGCCTGCCGGTCCAGCATGCCTTCCAGTGTTTCAATGGCGTCCTGCTCCTGCTGGTCCTCGGCCAGCAACTAGCGCCGCGCTGGCGGCAGTTTTTTCTCGGTGAACGCTGGGGCGGCTGGGGCCAATCGGACTCCGTCACGGATCTGCTCCACCGCCCCGCTTTGGTCTTGCCGGTCCTCGCGGTCTGGAGCGGCAGCGCGATCGCCCTGATCTGCGACTGGCACCCCATTCTCGCCGCCGCCGCAAACGTGCTCCTCGGCCGCTATTATTTCGTGACCATGCGCTGGCGGGGAGTTGCCCGCGGCTACGGCGCACCCGGATTCATGACCTATTGGTTCGGTTGCGCCGTGCTGCTCCTCGCCGTCACCCGTCGCCATGCCCCCGGCCTGCAGCCGCTCGCCGTTTTTTTCCTCCAAGTCGACCTGGCCCTGATCGTCCTGTCCTCAGGGATCTACAAGCTCCGCTCAGGCTATCGCCGGGGCGAGGGCATGGACTACGGTCTGGTGAATCCCATGTGGAGCTACTGGCCGGGCTTCTATCGGGCGCAGTCCACGAGGCATCCCCTATTTCGCCTGCTCAACCAAAGCGCCTGGAGCAGCCAGATCACCGGCGCGCTGCTGATGCTGGTGCCGGCCACACGCTGGGCGGGCGGATTGATCGAGATCGCCACCTACGTGTTCATCGCCACCCAGATCCGGCTGGGCTGGCTCGCGGAACAGATGATCGCGGGCGGACTGCTGTTTCTCACGGCCGATTCTCCACCGGGAAAATGGCTCGCCTCCCATCTTTCTCTCCCGGGAAATTTTTCCTCCGGCGCGACGTCTCCCACGCTGGCCATGCTGCTCCAGGCTTTTCTCTGGTTGCAGCTGGTCCTCGTCCCCCTCTGCCACGCCGGGTTGGCGTTTAATTTTTACGGCCGGCGGCGCCTGCCCGGTCCGCTCCAGATGGCGCTCGACGCCTACGCAAATTTCTTTGGCGTGATCGTCTGGCGCGTTTTCTCCGTCGATCACCTTAATTTCCACGTCAACATTTATGCTGCGGCGGCCAACGACGGAAGCCGGCCGCTGTCCCGCTGGCAGGAGCGGGGCGATCGACGCTTCTGGCATGTCGGTGAAGCCATCACGGTCACCAGTCTCTTCACGACCCTGAAATATTATCCGCAGGACGACGCCATCTTCCGCGCCCGGGTGTTTCGCTACGCCCGCACGTTGCCCCGCGCCGCCGGTGAGGAGTTGGTCTTCGAATATGTCGCGATCCGCAAGCTAGCCGGCAGCTATCGCGACTGCGTGCTGTGCCGTTACCACGTCGATCCCGACGCCGGGACCCTGCGGTGCGAAAAGATCGCCCCCGACATTTCCCTCCACGAGGCGAATGCCGCCTCGCTGCTGCATCCGGGCATCAAGCCGGGCAGCTACGCGCCGCGCTCTCCCTGATCATGTGCGGCATCGCGGGAGTTTTCGGACGCCGGGACAGCGAAACCGTTCGCCGCATGGTGGCGCGCCTGCGCCATCGCGGTCCTGACGACGTCCATGTGGTGGAGAAGGACACCTGCACCCTCGGCGTGGCTCGTCTCAGCATCCAGGACGTCGCCCACGGCCGCCAACCGATGGCGAACGAATCGGGGGAAGTGCTCGCGGCGCAGAATGGTGAAATCTACAACTATCCCGGCCTGCGCGTCCGCCTGCTCGACCACGGCCATCACCTGACCACCCGCTGCGATACGGAGGTCCTGCCCCACCTCTTTGAAGAATGCGGGGCAGCTTTGCCCGCCGAGCTGGACGGCATGTTCGCCTTGGCGGTCTGGGACAGCCGCACCGGGACAGGCCTGCTCGCGCGCGACCGGACAGGCAAAAAGCCGCTTTACCTTTTCCACGACCGCGACGGCGCCTTGTGGTTCGCCTCTGAAATCAAGTCGCTGCTCGAAGTGCCGGGTTTCGACCGCCGGCTCAACCCGGCCGCCCTGCACCACTTTCTCGGGTACAAGCATGTCCCGCATCCGCTGACGATCTTCCAGGGCATCACGATCCTGCCTCCCGCCTGCCGTCTGGTCTGGCAA
>CALFNJ010000269.1 GCA_937902865.1 uncultured Opitutaceae bacterium | reverse complement strand
GGCGCTCCACCGGCCCATTGGACTGGTGCTGAGGATCGGCGCCTATGCCGGGCCCTTTGCGACCGACGATGCCGCGGCGAAAAACCTGATCCAGCTGGCCAAGTCGGTGTTGGATGATGCGCGGGCGCGGGGACTGGCGCCGGCCGAGCTCCAAATCGATTTCGATTCCGCGGAGTCAAAGCTCGCGGACTACGCCCTCTGGCTGAAAGCGCTGCGCACGGTGACGGCCGAGACGCCGCTGGTTTTCACGGCATTGCCGGTGTGGCTGGCGCATGGAGAGTTCGCCATGCTGGCGCGGCTGGCGGACGGATTCGTGCTGCAGGTCCATTCGCTGGAAAAACCCGCGGGGCCGGATGCGCCCTTTGTCCTGTGCGATCCCGCCCGCGCCCGCGGCTGGATCGAGCAGGCGTCCCGCGTGGGAGTGCCCTTCCGCGTGGCGTTGCCCACGTACGGCTATCTGCTCGCCTTCGACGCCGCGGGAAAATTTTTCGCGCTCGCGGCTGAAGGCCCGAGGCCGGCCTGGCCCGCGGACACGCAGGTGCGACTCGTGCGGGCCGATGCCGCCGCCATGGCGGAATTCGCGCAATCCCTGGCCCGCCAACCCGCGCCCCATTGCCGCGGCGTGATCTGGTTCCGCCTGCCGATCGCGAGTGATCGTCTGAACTGGGACTGGACCACCCTGGCGACCGTGCTCAAAGGCGCGGTCCCCGCATCGCGGCTGGAGCTGGCCGTCGCGTGGACGCAGCCCGGACTGGCGGAGATCGCAGTCATCAACACCGGGCAAACGACGGAGCCCCTGCCTGCGCTTGTCGCGGTGCGCTGGTCCGAAGGCGCGCGCCCGCTCGCGACGGACGGACTGGGCGGGTTTCGGGTTGAATCTCACCCGGCTTCGGACCACGCCAATTTCACCGCCGCGAATCTCGCGCCCGACACGCTCGTCGCTCCCGGACATCGCGCGCGGATCGGCTGGCTTCGCTTTCCCCATGAAATTTCCCTCACTGCGACTCTGCCTTCCCCGCCGCCTTAGCCTCGGCGGCGTTTGTTCGTTGATCGTGGCCGGCCCCGTGCTCGGCTGTGGACCGGATTTTCCCAACCGCTACCTGGATGCGTCTGAAACGGAGCTGCTCGCGGCGCCCGAGGGCTCCTTCGCCTACGAGATTGCGCGGATCGCGGTCGCGTCCTCGGTGTTCCCGTTTGTCGCATCGTCGGAAGACGCGGTTGAATCCACGGACATCGTCGAGCTGCGACAGGCCTTGACGGATCGCGGAGATTCTCCCGACCGCATCGACGAAATTGTCTCCCTCTATTCCGCCTGCCGGCGGGAATTGGCGGAGCAACTCCGCCCCGGTCAACGGACGGGGTCTGGTCCGGCCATCAAGCCGGTGCTCTCCGCCCCGGCCGGACTGCCGGCGGAGTTCGCCCACTATTTTGCCGGAGCTGCCGCCTGGTATCGCGGCGCGAACGATGAGGCTCAGGACGAATGGCTGAAGGTGCTGGCGCTGCCTGCGGCGGAGCGGCGTTACCGCTCCACCTGGGCCGCGTTCATGCTGGGTCGGGTCTTTTTCGAAAAAAACCATCGTTACCAGGAGAAGCAGGAGGCGGCGCGGAACGCGGGATTGGCGACGCAGTATTTCCGGCAGGTGCGCGAGCTGACGGCGGCCGGATTTCCCGATCCGCTCGGATTGGCCGAGGCCAGCCTCGGTCGGGAAGCTCAGGCTGCGCTGTCGGTGGGAGATTATGCCCGCGCGATCCACCTTTATCTCACGCAGCAGCAGGCGGGCGACAGTTCCGCGCTGGAGTCGCTGCGCACCACCGCCAGCCGGTGCCTGGAACCATCGCAAACGAATCTCTCCACGGTCGCCACGGATTCCGCGGCCCGCGAGGTCATCACCGCCTATCTGATTTCAAGGATGGGCACTTATTATCCCGGTCGGGAAATCGAGCAGCGGCTGGCGGACCAGGCGCAGGGTTGGGCGCTGACGCTGAAGGCCGCGGGCGGTCCGGTCGTACCCGAGGCGGATCGCCTGGCCTGGCTCGCCTACGAGGGTGGATTGTTTGCGCTGGCGAAAGACTGGGTTGCAGTCGCCCCGGAAGAATCGGCCGCGACGCAGTGGATCAGTGCCCAGCCCGCCTTGCGCGAGGGACAG
>CALFNJ010000268.1 GCA_937902865.1 uncultured Opitutaceae bacterium | reverse complement strand
GAAGAAGAAAAGCCCATTAGGTCCGGGACGGGACGTTAGGGAGACATACGTTAAAGGGTCGGGCTGCTGATTGCTGATGAATGAGCCTCTGTGCGACGCCAGGCATGCATTCGGTTTCCGTCAGTCAGATCGAACCCGTTGCAGCAATCAGCGGCCCGGCCCCTTAACGCCTAGCTCTACCCGGAATCGCAGTTCGATTTTTTCCAACGACGACAAGGAATTTTGGGGCCATGAAATGCACAGCTCATCGAGCCCGGTCATGAAGGTGATCTCACTCCTGTTACTCTTCTGCCTGGCGGCATGCGCTGCCCCGCCTGCGAGCACCTTTACGGTAGGACGCCGCGAAGCGGGGCGTTTGCGCGCGTCTTATGCCCACTGGATCGCGGAGCGGCCGAGAAAGCTCGACGACATGGAAGTGCCGACCGCGGCATTGTCGGACGAAGCGCGCTACGCCGGTTTTCACGATGCCAGTGTTGATTCGGAAATCGTCCTGCTTCGAACCACACCAAACGAGGGTCTGATTTTCGGCCGCCCCTCCCCCGCGGAACTCGAAGGGCTGCGAAAAATGAGCTTCACCGTCGAACCGACCGCGGAAAGCGATATCTTGAGGTTCCGTTTGCCTCCAGACGGCGGGAGAGATGAATCAGAAAACGTTTCTCGCTCATCTTTGTGACGATGCAAATTTTCAAATCGGAAGCCTGGCCGCCAAACCGCCCAAGGCGTTTCGATCAAAGAAAATGAGACGACTGCAGGCACTATTGGCCATTCTTGGCTGTTCCGCTTTCGGGTGCGAAAGCATGCGGCAAGACGGAACGTCCTTTGCGCACGCCATCGTCATGCACGTGGAGCACCAAGCCGACAGCCCAGCCGCGGAATGGGCTTGGATCGAGCAGCATTACCCCGACGCTCGGCCGGCCCAGCCAGAACCCTCCATGGGGAAAAATGAGGAGGTTCTCCAGCTTGGCCATGCCCTGCTCATCCATGACGGAAAAACCTTCGACGCCTTGACCGCTCAGTTACCCGACGGAACCGAGCGGACCTTCTATTTCGACATCAGCGATTCGTTCGGAAAATAAAGACGCGCTTCGAAGAGAATCTCTAAGAAAAACCGCGTTCGCGCGTTTTTCTTCCATGCCGATCATCCACCGGATTCGTTGGGTCTTAGCCTGGAAAATAGCGCTGCTGCTGGGATTTTTCCTTTTGGTGCCTGGGCTGCACGCCGCGGACGCGGAGGCCAAGGCGCCTGCGGTCTATGACGCCGAGATCCGCCTCACGGGCGCGGTGAATCACCCAGGCTGGTATCCCATCAGCGCGGAATCGACCGTTGCCGAGGTCATTCGGCGCGCCGGCGGACTGGTTCCGAATGCCGCTCGGGTCATGGCCGTCATCAGAAAAGGCGTGCCGAAAGGCTTTATCGTCGAGCTGAACGATCCGACGTTTCATCTGCAGCCGGACGATGAAATCCACGTGCTCTTCACGAAGTTGAAATAAGCGCGGCAGTTCGGAGGACGCAGGACCAAGGCAGGAAGGGGTCGGGCCGCAGATTTCAGGTTTGTGCGCGAACCCTGCCAGCAAAGCGCTGACTCCCCGCTTCCGACCTCGTTGATGGTCCGCAGAACCGCAGCCCGCCACCAAGCCGCCGCACCTCGACTTCGCCATTGTCCGGATGCGGACTACAGGACTCGGAAGCCGATGCAGGCAATTTTCTCATCCGAGAGCATCAACACACTCCAATTCGTCGACCCGTTCTCGAAAGTCACGTCATAGACATCGGCTCCTCCCGTATTGACTCCCCGAAAAGCGACAGATTTCACGGCACCAAACCGAGCCAGCAGGGCCGTGATTTGCGGCAGCCCTTGCCGAGTGGCCTCCGCGAGGCTCGAAGTCATCTTCTCATAACTCGGCTTCCCCTGCCGGAGTTCCTCGATGTCGCGGCGCAGCGCGGCTTCCGTGCGGGGGTCCTGGGTTTGGTCCTTGAATCGTTTGAGGGCGAGCGTCGCGGCATCTGCGATCTCCTTCTTGTCGGCCTCGATCTGCGCGAGCTGGGAGTCGCTTAGCCGGCGCGCCACCTGGTTTCGATCATTCTGATGCAGGATCAATTGATGCGGCACACCGTCGGCATCCGGCTGCGCGAATTCAAATTCCACACCCGCTTCTTTCACAAAGAACCTCGTCTCGGACTCTGGAAAAAGAGGAATGGGCTTTTGATTCCCAAATTTCGTCGACAGCTGGCCGCCGTCCAGGGAGACCGACCTGATCGCACCCGGCGCGAGCTCGTAGCTGCCCACATAGCGCGCCAGGATCTTCGGATCATCCAGCTTGGATAAGGTTTTCTCCGGCGGCTGGAAATCGGGCCAGCCATATTCGTGGGCGATCGTGCGCATGATCTCGGAGTCCAGCTGTCCGCCGCCATCGCCGTTCGTCATGATCACCGCGCCGTCCCCGCTGTCGTAGGCCACAAAGAGGCATTTATAACCTTCGTTGCCGCCGTCATGCGTGAAGTAAGGATGCCCGGCGGCACCGCCCGTCGCGACCCCGAGCCCCCACTGGTTCTGTCCCGGGGCCAGCATCTCCTTCGCCATGGCCGCCGAGAGGACGGCGCCGGACTTTCCGGCCAGCGCTCTCTGAATCTCCAGCGCGTAACGTGCGTAATCGGAAGGCGTCGTCCAGAGGCCGGCCGGAGCCATTTCCGGATAAACGTGCGGTCCGCCCGGCACCATTGAGCCATTCGCCCGATAAGGCAGCGCCACCTCGGGCATCCGTTCTGACGGAAGCGGCTGCTCGTAGGTGCTGCGCGTCATCCCGATCGGTGCCAGCACGAGGTCATGCATCAGCCGAGCGAACGGTTGGCCGGTCTGGTCCTCCAACAAAAGCTGCATGATGACAAATCCGCCTCCGGAATACCGCCATTTGGTTCCCGGCGTCGTGTCCACGCCAATGGCGGGAGAGTTGGCCGGTTTCTCGCCGTTCAGCACCTGCGTCACGGTCGGGCGCGCCGCATCGGAGGCGTAGCCGGGAAACCCATGCACCGTGATTCCCGCCGTGTGGTTGAGCAGCCTCCGGAGCGAAACCTTGGCGTTTTCGCTGAAGGTGTTCGCCGGTATTTTCCAGGTCTTGAGGTACTGATTCACGTCCGCGTCCAGATCGAGCTTTCCGGATTCGACCAGATGGAGAACGGCCAGGGCCGTCACGGGTTTGCTGAGCGAGGCGGCCTGAAACAGCGTCTCGGCGTTGACCGCGGGACCGCCGATCCGGGTGACGCCAAACCCGCGCGCCCAGTCGATCCTGCCCTCATGGATCACGGCGATGCTCACACCCGGCACCTTGAGCGCAGCCATTCGCTCCGTCAGGGTGCCGATGGACGACAGCTCTCCCTTCACGACCACCGGAGGAAGAATGGCGTTTTGAATGCGCTCGATTCGCTGCTCGATCTCAGCGGAGGGCTGCGCTCGCACCCCGCCCGCCCCAACGGCGAAAAGAATGGCGCCGGCCAGGCAGCAGCGACGCTGCCTCGCGCGGAAAAGCGATCCAAGGCGGCACTCTTCCCTTCGCGCGGCGGAACGGAGCGAAACCGGGATGACGCGAACGTGTTTTTCCTTGGCCGGAGGGGTCGGGCGCATGCTTGAGGTAGACTGAAGACCGGCGCACAAGCCATGCTCAAAGGCACCAGGCCGCCGGAAGTCGCCGCATTTTGACGTTAAGCACGCACGAGTGCGTAAACTTTAGTCGCGCTTGCCTTCCCTCTTGGCTATCAGCCCTGTCATGCGGCCTCTTCGCCATTCCATCAATGTCACCCTGGACGGATGCTGCGATCATCGCGCCGGCATCCCGGACGAAGCGCTGCATCGTCATGCGGCGGAGAACCTCGCCCGCGCCGACGCCCTCTTGTTTGGGCGGGTGACGTACGAGATGATGGAGTCAGCCTGGCGCGAGCCGGCCCGGACCGGCGTGCGGCCGGAGTGGATGGACACCTGGATGCTGCCGTTCGCCCGGACGATCGACGCCGCGAAAAAGTACGTCGTGTCGAACACGTTGAAACGCGTCGACTGGAACGCGGAGCTGCTGCGTGGAGACCTGAGCTCAGCCGTGCAGCAGCTGAAGGAACAACCGGGCGAAGGCCTGTTCGTCTGCGGCTCGAAGCTCGCCCAGGCGCTGACCGAACTCGGCTTGATCGATGAGTACGAGGTCATCGTGCATCCGCGAATTGCGGGCCATGGGCCGACGTTGTTCGCCGGACTTTCGAAGCACGTCGAACTGAAGCTGGTCAGCCGGCAGGAACTCGGCGCAGGAAAAGTAGCCCTGCGATACGAACCCAAAAGATAACCGGACGATGAGATCCGCGTTCCCCCGACGGCACTGAAATCGAGAGAGAAACGGGATTGAGAATACAAGACGGAGAAAAGCGGAGTCGGAAATCTCGCAGCACGACCACGGGCAACCGGTCGACCCGTTCCGCGATCTTTCTTTCCAAGCTCGCCGATCGCCACGGCAGCTTTAATGTCTGCGGACGGAAATGACCCGGCTCTCCTCAAGCGCCACCACGTGGCACAAGACTGTATTTCCGACGCTTTGGCTGAGCATGTTCGGCATTGGAGCGATCGTTAGTCTGCTTCCCGGCGGAAGTAAGGACATGCTTCCCGCGTTCCCGATCATCCTTCCGTGCATGTGGCTTTTCGGTTTGGGCCTGGTCTTCTTCCTCTGCTTCCCACTCAAGCACGTCAGCCTCGTCGGCTCCGTCCTGAAAGTGCGCGACCGGAAACAGGAGATCGAAATCCCTCTGTCAGAGGTCGCTTCAATCTCGGGATCCTCCATGGGAAAACCGGAGACCATCACTCTTCGCCTCCGGCACGCGACCGCCTTTGGCTCCAAGATCAAGTTCGTGGCGAGCTACCGTTTCTTCACCTTCGGCCCCCATCCGACGGTCAAGCTCCTGCGAGAGCTGATGGAGAAGGAACGCCTCTGACCGAAAGCCCCTTCAATCATAGTGAAAAAGGCCTTTCCGCCGGCGACCACGCGGCAGCTGCATGGATAAAACACCTCTCACGGAAACGAAGAGAAAAAGGAAGGCCCTGGAGCAGCTGTCGCCGTTCCTGGTTTTCGCGGCGGTTTGTTTCTGCGCACCTCTCTGGCAGCTCTGGCACGGCTGGATTGGAGGCTCCCGCTTTGGAGTGAGACCGCCCATTTCCCGTTCTCTGCATCCAAATGACTTCTGGGCTTTTCTGGCGACCGAGGTTTTCGTCGGCCTCGTGTTAACCGCCATTGGAGTCTGGAGATATGCCCGCGTCCTCCGCGTGCATCACAGATTTTAGAGAGGCCCTCCCCATGCTCGTCGCCTTGAGCGGTCTTCCTGGTGTCGGAAAAACCACGATCGCCCGTGAATTGGCGCGGGTCGCCGGTGCGGTTCACCTCCGGATCGACTCGATTGAACAGACGCTGAGAAACGCGGGGCTGTCGGTTGCCACCGAGGGTTACCTGGTCGCGTATGCCGTGGCCGAGGACAATCTCCGGGCCGGCCGGGTGGTCATCGCCGACTGCGTGAACCCGGTGCCCGCGACGCGAGACGCGTGGCGGGCACTCGCGGAACGATCCGACTGCAAGGTGCTGGAGGTCGAGGTGGTTTGCTCGGAACCACGCGAACATCGGCGTCGGATTGAATCCCGCGTCGCCGATCTCTCCGGCCACACGATGCCGACGTGGTCTGAGGTGCTACAACACGACTACCAACCATGGACGCATGCGCGGCTGGTCGTTGATACCGCTCAGAAGAGCACCGCCGACTGCGTCGCCGCGATCGCGTCGGCGATGAGGGCAAATGCCTAGCTCGGGCAGACAGCAACATGAGGGCCGTCGCGTTCGATCTGGGAGATACGCTCGTCGAATACGAGGGAATGCCGTTCAGCTGGGAAGCGCACTACCCCGCGGCGCTCGGCCAC
>CALFNJ010000267.1 GCA_937902865.1 uncultured Opitutaceae bacterium | reverse complement strand
TGGTGGTGCGTCTGGTAGATCTTGGAATCGCCGTGGCCCTGCGTGCTCGTGAGGAACGTGAGCGGGACGCCGGTGACGGGATCCGGCAGGATCTTCTTTTCGGACGGGAAGCGCGCACCGATGCCGGCGGAAGCCGTGGCGGTGAACGCCAGCGAGGCCGACAAGGCCAGCGCGAGGTTCAGGGGGAGTTTATATTTCATGTAGGAGTCGAGGTTGTCGGCGACGCGCGCCGGAGTGTAGCAGGCTGGGGGTGGGGTATTTGGGGTTGAACGAAAGCAGACCAACAGACCTCCGCGAGGAGGCAACAGGTTGACGTTTCAGCACGCGGGCCGTGACGGAAAATCGGTGGTCGGAATTTCACCACAGAGACGCAGAGGCGCAGAGAAGACATCGGATTGGTCTGGCTCGGTGTCTCGGAGCCTCCGTGGTGAAATTCTGATTCGCTCTGATATTTCACTAAGCTTCCCGTTAGCTCTTCTTTCAGCTCTCGGCACGGCGCGTTTTAACCGCGCGTTTCGCCGCGATGCGCCGAGAATTTTTCTGGCACCGCGCTCGACAGCTCGCATTGTTTTTCAATCACCCCCAAGCGGCGCGTTGTTTCGCCTTCCCCGGCCCGCGCTTCAAGTCTCCCCCGCCATGCATTTTCCCCCTCGGGCGAACCCGACTCCTTCTCTCTTCACGGCGGCATCGCGTCCGTTCGGTGCGATCCTCGGCCTGCTGGCCGGCACGCTGGGAGCGAGTGTGGGCGTGAGCGCGAGCGCGGCGGAAAAGCCGGCCAATCATCCGCCGACCGCCGCGGCCAACGCGAATCCCGCGGCGCAGATGGTCGAGAACTACTGCATGGATTGCCACGACTCCGGCTCGCACAAGGGCGGCGTGGTGCTCGAGGGGCTCGATCCGCTGAATCCGGCGGCCGACGCCGATGTCTGGGAGCGCGTCGTCAGCAAGCTCAGCCATCGCCAGATGCCGCCGATCGGCCAGGACCGGCCGGACGAGGCCGACTACAATCGCGTCGTGACCGCGCTGCAGGCCGCGCTCGATCGCGCCGCGCAGAAACTGCCTGATCCGGGCCGCACCGATACGTTCCGGCGGCTCAACCGCACCGAATATCAGAATGCGATTCGCGACCTGCTCGCGGTGGACATCGACGCGGCGGCGCTGCTGCCCAACGACGAGTCGAGCCACGGCTTCGACAACATCACCGTCAGCAATCTTTCCCCGACGCTGCTCGACCGCTACATCACCGCCGCGCAGAGGGTCAGCCGCCTCGCGCTCGGCACCGCGCGCCGCTCACCCGGCGGCGAGACGATCCGCATCCGGCCCGATGTCACCCAGGAGGAACATGTCGAGGGCCTGCCGATCGGCACGCGCGGCGGCACCGCGATCCCCTACGAATTTCCCGAGGACGGTGTGTACGAGATCCAGGTCCGTCTCACGCGCGACCGCAACGAGGCCGTCGAAGGCCTGAGCAAGCCGAACGACGTCGAGATGCTCGTCGACCGCGAGCGCGTCGCGCTGCTCACCGTCGCCCCGCCGACCGACGGCAAGGGCTACGACGGCGTGGACAACAATCTCAAGATCCGCGTCCCCGTGAAGGCCGGCCCGCACGAGATCGGCGTGACGTTCCTCAAGAACGCGTCGGATCTGGTCGAGACCCAGCGCCAGCCGTTCATCGCCCATTTCAACCTGCACCGGCATCCGCGCCTGACGCCGGCCGTGTACCAGGTTTCCATCACGGGGCCGTATGACGCCTCCGGTCCGGGCGACACGCCCAGCCGGCGGCTGCTCTTCGGCTCGCTCACGACCAAGCCGGCCGGCGCCGCGGCGGAGACGGCGGAGGCCCGCACGATCCTGGCGAAGCTGATGCGCCGCGCGTATCGGCGTCCCGTGACGGACGAGGACCTGCGCAAGCCGATGCAGTTCTTCGAGGACAACCGCGTCGAGGGCGACTTCGACTCCGGACTCGAGGCCGCGCTCACCGCGGTCCTGGTCAGCCCGCAGTTCCTCTTCCGCGTCGAAACCGACCCGGCCGGCGCCAAGCCCGGCGAGATTTACAAGATCAGCGACCTCGACCTGGCCTCGCGCCTCTCGTTCTTCCTCTGGAGCAGCATCCCCGACGACGAACTGCTCACCGTCGCCGAGCACGGCGAGCTCAGCCGGCCGGACGTGCTGGAGCGCCAGGTGCGCCGCATGCTCGCCGATCCGCGCTCGAGCAATCTCGCGACCAACTTCGCCGGCCAGTGGCTGTACCTCCGCAATCTCGACTCATTCTCGCCCGACCTGCGCCTCTTCCCGGACTTCGACGACAACCTCCGCCAGGCGATGCGCCAGGAGACGGAGCTGTTCTTCGAGAGCGTCCAGCGCGAGGACCGCAGCGTGCTCGATCTGTTGCGCTCCAACTACACCTATCTGAATGAGCGCCTCGCGAAGCACTACGGCATTCCGAATATCTACGGCAGCCGCTTCCGGCGCGTGACGCTCGATCCCGCGACCCACCGCGGCGGCCTCCTGCGCCAGGGCAGCATCCTCACCGTCACGTCGTACGCCACGCGCACCGCGCCGACGATCCGCGGAAAGTGGATCATGGAAAATCTCATGGGCACGCCGCCGCCGCCGCCGCCGCCGAACGTGCCGACGCTGAAGGATAACATCATCTCGGCCAGTCTCCCGATGCGCGAGCGTCTCGCCGAGCACCGCGTCAATCCCGCCTGCGCGAGCTGCCACGACATGATCGACCCGGCCGGCTTCGCGCTCGAGAACTTCGACGCGATCGGCCGCTGGCGCGATGCCGAGGACGGCAAGCAGATCGATTCCACCGGCGGCCTGCCCGACGGCAGCAAGTGCTCCGGCGTCGCCGGCCTCGAGGATGGCCTGCTGCAGCATCCTGATATTTTCGCCGCGACGATGACGCAGAAGCTCCTGACCTTCGCCCTCGGCCGCGGCGTGGAATACACCGATGCGCCGACGATCCGCCAGATCGTGCACGACGCCAAGGCGCAGAACTACCGCTTCTCGTCCCTGATTCTAGGATTGGTCAACAGCACTCCGTTCAAAATGAGGAAATCACTATGAGCTTTATCACCAAAAAAGCCCTGCCCCGCCGGACGTTCCTGCGCGGCATGGGTGCCGCCGTCGCCCTTCCGCTCCTCGACTCGATGATCCCGGCGGCCACCGCCGCGGCCGCCACGCCGGCGAAGCCCGTGCGCCGCCTCGGGTACATCTTCATGCCGATGGGCGCCGACATGCCCCGGTGGACGCCGACGGGCGACACGCTCGACCAGCTCTCGCCGATCCTGAGCTCGCTCGCCTCGGTCAAGGATCAGGTCACCGCGATCAGCAACCTCGAGCTGCAGAACGCCTATCCCGGCACGCACGCGACCTCCAACGCCGCGTTCCTCAGCGCCGCCAAGGCGAAGCACACCGAAAGTTCGGATTTCTACCTCGGCACGACCGCCGACCAGATCGCCGCGCAGAACATCGGCCTGGAGACGCAACTGCCGTCCCTCGAGCTGTCGATGGACATGATGCAGACAGTGGGGCAGTGCGACAACGGCTACGCCTGCGTCTATCAGAACAATCTCTCCTGGTCGTCGCCGACCACGCCGCTCCCGTCCGAGGCGCACCCGCGCCTGGTGTTCGAGACGCTCTTCGGCGAGGGCGGCAACCTGGCCGACCGCCGCGCCGCGCTGCGCAAGCGCGCCAGCCTGCTCGACTGGGTCACCGAGGACATCGCCAGCCTCAAGCCGAAGCTCGGCGCCGCCGACCGCGAGAAGGTCGGCCAGTACCTCGACACGATCCGCGAGGTCGAGCGCCGCATCCAACGCGCCGAGTCCGACGCGGCCGACAATCCGCTGCCCGATCTCGACCGTCCGACCGGCGTGCCGGCGTCCTACACGGACCACGCCAAGCTGATGTTCGATCTCCAGGTTCTCGCGATGCAGGGCGACATCACCCGCGTCATGACCTTCCAGCTCGCCCGCGAGACCAGCACGCGCGTCTATCCCGAGACCGGCGTGACCGATCCGCACCATCCGCTGACGCACCATGGCAACGATCCGGAGAAGATCGCGCGGATGTCGAAGATCAACCAGTACCACGTCTCGCTCTTCGCCTATTACCTCGAGCGCCTGAAGGCCACGCCGGAAGGCAACGGCACGCTGCTCGATCACTCGCTCATCATGTACGGCAGCGGCATGGGCAACCCGAACGTCCACGACCACATCAACCTGCCGGTCCTCCTGGCCGGCGGCGCGGCGGGCGGGATGAAGGGCAATCGCCACATCCGCTATGACAAGCCGACGGCGCTCGCGAACCTGCACTACACGCTGCTCGACAAGGTCGGCGTGAAGCTCGACCACTTCGCCGACAGCAACCGCAAGATGGACGAGCTCTTCCTCGCGATTTGAGTTGTCGCGCGTTGCTTCCAGCGCGCGTAAAACGATCCCCAATCCCGATCTGTTTGACAGGAGGAAGACCGAGGACGAACCGAGAATGAGCGGTTTCCTCCTCGGATTGGCCTCGGTCTTCCTCCTGTAAAAACATCCTGCCTCCGGCTTCCTCTTCATGCGTTTCGCTCTCCCCGCCACTGTCCTTGCCCTTGGCCTTTCCGCCGCCAGCGCGTTCGCCGCGCCCGCTAACGCCCCGCTCGCCGACGCCGTGGAGAAATCCGATCGCGCCGGGATCTCCGCGCTGCTCGATCAGAAGACCGACATCAACGGGACCCAGGCCGACGGGATGACCGCGCTGCACTGGGCGGTGTACCAGGACAACGTCGAGCTCGCGAAACGTCTGCTCGCGGCCGGCGCCAACGCCAAGGCGGAGAACCGCTACGGCGTCACCCCGCTTTCGCTCGCGTGCACCAACGGCGACGGCCCGATGGTCGAGCTGCTGCTCGGCGCCGGCGCCGATCCGAACAAGGCCCTCCGCGGCGGCGAGACGCCGCTGCTGACCGCGGCCCGCACGGGCAAGGTTGCGCCGGTCAAGGCGCTGCTCGCGCGCGGCGTGGCGGTCGATGGCAAGGATCTTCAGGGCCAGACCCCGCTGATGTGGGCCGCGGCCGAGGGCCATACCGAGGTCGTGAAGCTGCTGCTGGCGTCGGGCGCCGATGCCAAGCTGAAGCTGGATTCCGGTTTCACCCCGTTCTTTTTCGCGGTCCGCGAGGGCCGGGTCGACGTCGTGAAACAGCTGCTCGAGGCGGGGGCTGATCTGTCCGAGACGATGCAGCCGAAGCGCGCCGGCCCCAAGGGCGCGAGGAGCGGCACGAGCCCGCTGATGCTCGCGGTGGAGAACGGCCACTTCGAGCTCGCGAAGGAACTGCTCGAGGCCGGTGCCGATCCCAACGACGAGCGCTCCGGCATGACCCCGCTCCATCTGCTCGCCGGCGTGCGCAAGCCCGGGAGCGGCGATGATCCGAATTCCGTCCCGGTCCCCGGCTCCGGCTCCCTCACGAGTCTGCAGTTTGTCCGCCAGCTCGTCGCGCACGGCGCGAACGTCAACGCCCAGCTCGAGCGCGGCGCGGGCGGCCCGGGTCGGCTCGGCCGCAAGGGCGCGACGCCCTTCCTCCTGGCCGCGCAGACCGCCGATGTTCCTTTCCTCAAGCTGCTCGTCGAACTCGGCGCGAATCCGCTGCAGGCCAACGCGGAGCACAGCACGCCCTTGATGGCCGCCGCCGGTGTCGGCACGCGCGCCCCGGGCGAGGAGGCTGCGACCGAGGACGAAGCGCTCGAGGCGGTGCAGTACATCATGAGCCTCGGCGGCGACGTGAACACGGTTGATGACAACGGTGCCACCGCGATGCACGGCGCCGCGTACGCGAGCTTCCCGCGCATGGTGAAGTTCCTCGCCGATCACGGCGCGAAAATCGATATCTGGTACCAGAAGGACAAACTCGGCTGGACTCCGCTCCTGATCGCGGAAGGCCACCGCCCGGG
>CALFNJ010000266.1 GCA_937902865.1 uncultured Opitutaceae bacterium | reverse complement strand
GGAGATGGTCACCGCCAATGCCGTTCCGTGGGGCAAATTCGAATTCGAGGAGACGAAGATCGGCCGGCTCGAACACAAGGTCGAGAAGCTCCAGATCGTGAAGCTCGTCCCCGGGGTCGAGTGGATCAAGCCCTACGGCCTCAGCGGTGATCACGGCATCACGATGGAGGAGCATACGCCCTTCGGTGTCGTCGGTGCGATTCTGCCAGTCACGCACTCCGTGCCCACGCTCAGCGGCAACATCGTCAACATCGTCGCCGCCGGCAATTCGATCGTCTTCAACCCGCACCCGGGCGGCGCCCGTTCCGCCGCGCGTGCGGTGCGCGCCTACAACGAGGCGATCCACGCCGCGCTCGGCATCGAGAATCTCGTCTGCACCGTCGAGAAGCCGACCCTCGAGTCGTTCAACGCGCTGACGAAGAACGATCTGGTCCGCCTGCTCTGCGTCACCGGCGGCCCGGGCGTCGTCAACGCCGCGATGAAGTCCGGCAAGCGCTCGATCTGCGCCGGCCCCGGCAATCCCCCGGTGCTCGTCGATGGCACCGGCTGCCTGAAGAAGGCCGCGCGCGACATCCTCCAGGGTGGCGGCTACGACAACAATCTCCTCTGCATCGGTGAGAAGCAGGTCTTCGTGCTCGAGCAGTACGCCGACAAGCTCATCGAGGGCCTCAAGCTCGCCGGCGGCGTGCAGCTCAACTCCGCCCAGCTGGCGAAGCTGGCGGCCGCGGCGTTCACGACGTCGAAGGACGCCGGCGGATGCTCGCACGCGGTGCTCAACCGCAAGCTCGTCGGCGCCGACGCCTCGGTGCTGGCCAACATCGCCGGCGCGAGCGCGCCCGCGGGCGCGCCGATGGTGTTCGCCGAGACGGACGTCGACCACGAGTTCGTCATGGAGGAACAGATGATGCCGATGCTCCCCGTCGTGCGGGTGAAGAACATCGAGCAGGCGATCGAATTCGCGAAGAAATCGGAGCACGGCTACAAGCACTCCGCGATCATCCACTCGCTGAACGTCGATCACATGACGATCATGGCGCGGGCGCTCGACACGACGCTCTTCGTCAAGAACGGCCCGTCCGTCGCCGGCCTCGGCCTCGGCGGCGAAGGCTACCTCAGCTACTCCATCGCCACCACCACCGGCGAGGGCATCACGAATCCCGGCACCTTCACCCGCACGCGCCGCTGCGTGATGGTGGACAATCTGCGCATCTATTAATCGGTGATCTTTCCGCGCACATCCAAGATAGGGCGAGGCGTCCTCGCCGAGCCGCGGCTCACCCGGAGGGTTCGCCCGACCCAAATCACGTCATGATCCTCGCGCGCGTTGACGGAGTCATCGTTTCGACGATCTGCCATCCCAGCATGGCAGGTCATCGCATGGTGATCTGCCAGCCGCTCGACGAAAGCGGCCGCGAAGAGGGCGCGCCGATCCTTGCGATCGATCCGCTCAGCGCCGGCCAGCATCAGCAGGTCCTCGTCTCCACCGACGGCTCCCACACCCGCAATCACGTGAAGGACCAGCATTCCCCGCTGCGGAACATCATCATGGGCGTCGTGGATCAACCCGAAGCTGCCACCGCCTGATCGCTTTCATCCCGACCCATGCGCCTCGGCCACGTCATCGGCAAAGTCACCCTCTCCGCGCAGGACCCCGCGTATCGCGGCGGTCGTTTCCTGCTGGTGCAGCCGTTTGCCAAGGAGCAGTTCAAAGGCGCGCCGATGGAGCCGCTGGCCAAGGGCCTGAGCCTCGTGGTGTACGACAATCTCGGCGCGGACCTCGGTCACACCATCGGTTTCACCGAGGGCGCGGAAGCCACGGCGCCCTTTCCGGAGCCGACGCCGGTCGACGCGTTCAACGCCGCGATCATCGATGAGATCTTCTACACGCCGCCGCAGGCCTGAGTACCAATTTCAACCAACTGATGTGGAAAACAGGAAATAGAGAATCGATCCGCTCCTTCTGATCTCCGTTCCCCTTTTCCTGATTTCCACATTCCCACCCAGCCAGGATTTTCCCTCCTTATCATGCCCAAAGTCATTACCGCCCGTGAAGCCGAGGAACTCTTCCGCAAGGGAGAACAGCCGCCGGCCGGAGCCGTCCTCACGCCGTCTGCCCGCGATATTTTCAGCGGCAAGGCGCAGCCGCTGTTCAAGGTCGGCGGCAACAACGGCGCCGCCGCTGCCGCGCCGGCCAAGAAGGTCGTGCCGAGCATCCCGGACTATGAGTTCAAGTGGACGCCCGGCTCGGATCCGAAGACGCCCGCGGAGATCGAGAAGTTCTTCAACTCGCCCGCCCTCCAGGTCCTGAAGGAGCGCATCTGCGACATGGGCCGCCGCCTCTGGCAGCGTGACTACACCGACGGCAACGGCGGCAACATCACCATCCGCGTCGGCGACAACCTCGCCCTCTGCACGCCCACGCTCATCTGCAAAGGCTTCATGAAGCCCGAGGACATGTGCCTCGTCGACCTCGATGCCAACCAGCTCGCGGGCTCACGCGTCCGCACCAGCGAGGCGAAGACCCATTTCGGCATCATGAAGCGCCAGCCGAACGCCAAGGCCTGCGTGCACGCGCATCCGCCGCACGCGACCGCGTTCGCGATCGCGAATGTCGACATTCCCTCCTGCCTGATTCCCGAGGCCGAAGTGTTCCTCGGCAAGATCGGCGTCGCGAAGTATCAGACTCCTGGCACGCCCGCCAACGCCGATGAAGTCGGCGAGGTCGGCAAGACCCACCAGGCCGTGCTGATGCAGAACCACGGCGTGATCGTCTGGGGCAAGGACGTCGAGGACGCGTACTGGAAGATGGAGAACATCGACTCCTACTGCCGCACCGTCTGGATCGCCGCCGGCCTCGGTGGCGGCCTGCACCGCTTCACCGGCGGCCACGCGAAGGAGCTCATCGATCTCCGTCAGAACCTCGGCATGCCCGATCCCCGTTCCGGCCTCAAGGAGTGCGAGCTCGGCGACA
>CALFNJ010000265.1 GCA_937902865.1 uncultured Opitutaceae bacterium | reverse complement strand
CCTGATCAATTTTCTCATCGTCGGCGTCTCGATGTTCGTGGTGGTCAAGCTGATCAACCGCCTGCGCCGCCAGCACGAGAAGCCCGCTCCTCCACCCCCGCCGCCGGCTCCGCCGCGGCAGGAGGTCCTGCTCGAGGAGATCCGCGACTTGCTCAAGCAACGTTCCGCCTGATCGCCGCGCTGTGACCACGCCGGCGGTATCGGAAACTCCCGGGCAGTCTCGGCCCGTCGCTCCCCAACTCCGGTCGACCGGCTGGGAATTGCTGGCGGCGTCGTTCGCCGCCCTCCTCCTCGAACTGGCTCTGATCCGCTGGCTGCCGGGACGCGTCCGGGTCATCGCCTATTTCCCCAACCTCGTCCTGATCGCGGCCTTCCTCGGTCTGGGGGTGGGCGCTCTTCTCCGTTCGCGCAGCAGCGCGCTGCTCGGAGCGGGCGTGCTCGCCGTCGTCGGCCTCGGACTCGGCCTCGGTCGGATCGCGTTCACTTCGGAAGGCACCGGCGAACATCTGTGGCTGCTCTACTATGACCTGCCGCACGATGCGCCGGTGGTGAAAGGGGTCGTCCTGCCCATTGCCCTCGTGTTCGGCCTGGTCGCGCTGGCGTTCATGCCGCTCGGCGGGGCGATCGCGGGACGCATCCGTCGCTTTCAGGAAAGTGGGCGAACGCTCGCCGGCTACGCGATCGATCTGCTCGGCTCGCTCGCGGGCGTGCTAGCTTTTCTCGGATTCTCCGCCGGCGGCGTCCGACCGGTCTGGTGGTTCACGACCGCTCTGCTCGCGGCCTTTTTCTCCGTGCCCGGCCGCGCCTCCGTCCGATTCCTTTTCCTGCTCCCGGCGCTGGCCGCGCTCGCGCTGATCCAGACCACGGATCACGCCCGTTGGTACAGTCCCTACTACGCCATCAGCCTCACGACGCCCAATGACACCGGCGGAATCAGCGTCCTGACCAACGGTTCACTGCACCAGTTCATGATGGACATGCGTGAGCATGCGCCGGGCCCGGACAATCCCACCCGCGCCGGGATGCGCATCGGTTATCACATCCCCGTGATGAACATGAAGCCGCTGCCGCGCCGCGCCCTCGTCCTCGGGGCCGGCACCGGCAACGACGTGGCCGTGCTGCTCGATGCCGGCGTGCCGGAGGTGCATGCCGTGGAAATCGACCCGGTCATCCTCGAGATCGGCCGCACCGTCCATCCCGCCAAGCCTTACAGCGATCCGCGGGTGATCATCCACAATACCGACGCGCGTGCGTTTCTCGAAAGCACCGATCTCAAGTTCGACCTCATCATCTTCGGCACGCTCGACTCGATGACCCGGCTCTCGGCGCTGGGCAATGTCCGGCTCGACAACTTCGTCTATACGCTCGAGAGCGTCCGCGCCGCCAAGGCACACCTCGCGCCCGGCGGTGGCCTCGCGTTGATGTTCATGGTGCAGGAGAAATACATCGAGGACCACCTCATCGCCATTCTCTACCAGGCCTTCGATGCGCCCCCCCTCGTCTGGCGCGGCAGTCACGCGGTGTTCAACCGCCTCTACCTGGCCGGCCCGGGCTTCGCGCATCTCGACCGGGACCCGCGCTTCCACGATGAGACTTTCAGCCAGCGGCCCGCCTTCGCTCCGAACGACGACTGGCCGTACCTCTACATGGCGAAGCCGTCCGTGCCGCGCTTCTATCTCTCGATCGGCGCGGTGGTCGTCGGCATCTCTCTCATCTTCCTCCTCGCGATCTCCGCCCCGCTGCGCCAATCGGTGCTGCAGGGCCGGATTGATGTGGAAATGATGCTCTTCGGCGCCGCCTTCCTCCTCGTCGAAACGAGCTTCGTCACCGAGATGAACCTGCTCTTCGGCGCCACCTGGCGCACAAGCGCGATCGTCTTCGCCTCGCTGCTCTTCGCGCTCCTCGTCTCCACTCTCGCCGCCGCCCGGCGCCGGGTCGACGCGCGCTACGCGCTCGCGGGCGTGATCGTCTCGCTCCTGATCGTCGCCCTGCTCCCGCTCCGCACGCTGGCTCCCGCGGCCGAATTGCCCCGGATTCTCTTCGCGCTGGTCGTCTGCGGCGTGCCCGTCAGCTGCGCCGGCCTGGCTTTCGCCGCGCGCTTCGGCGCACGGAATGACGCCAACACCGCCTTCGGCTGGAATGTGATCGGCGCAGTGGTCGGTGGCGTGCTGGAGCTTTCCTCCATGCTCATCGGCCTGCACGCCCTCTTCTTCCTCGCCGCGTTGCTCTACGTCCTGACGCTGCTGGTCGGGCTGTCCCAAGCGCAACGTTCAACGCTCAACGTCCAACATTGAACGTTCAACGCCGAGCCTCGCGCGCTCGAACGTTGAATGTTGGACGTTGAACGTTGGATGTTGAACGTTCCTCTTT
Source organism: uncultured Opitutaceae bacterium (assembly GCA_937902865.1). Taxonomy (GTDB): domain Bacteria; phylum Verrucomicrobiota; class Verrucomicrobiia; order Opitutales; family Opitutaceae; genus CAIUWA01. The sequence goes on along the minus strand of CALFNJ010000265.1, from coordinate 602 downwards.
GCCCGTCCGAGTCCCGCCGTCAGAACGTGTGGACAAAGAATCCCGACCGCAGCTTCGGCTCGAACCAGGTGCTCTTCGGCGGCATGATCTGGCCCGCGTCGGCGATGTCCATGAGCTGACCGATCGTCACTGGATAGAGCGAGAACGCCACGCCGCCGTCCGCGTCGACGCGCTTCACCAGTTCACCGGTGCCGCGGATGCCGCCGACGAAATCGATGCGCTTGCTCGTCCGCGGATCGTCAATGCCGAGGAGCGGCGCCAGGAGCTTGTCCTGCAGCACGCTCACATCCAGGCGTCCGACCGGATCCGCCTTCGGATCCACCGGGCAGCGGAGCCCGTACCATTTGCCACCGAGATACATGCTCACGCGGCCGACCGCCGAGGGCGTCGGGGAGGCATTCTCCTCCAGGCCAAAACGCGCCTTCACCTCGGCGAGAAACGCCGCCGGGGTGCGTCCGTTGAGATCGAACACGATGCGGTTGTACGGCAGAATCTTCAGCTCGCTGGCCGGGAACAGCACACACAGGAACCAGTTGTAGTCCTCCGCGCCGGTGTGCTGCGGATTCTTCTCGCGGCGCAGGCGCGCCACGCGGGCGGCGCTG
>CALFNJ010000264.1 GCA_937902865.1 uncultured Opitutaceae bacterium | reverse complement strand
TCGAGGTCGTGCTTTACGGCGTCGGCTATTGCGAGCCCGCGTTCCTGCGCTCGCAGGCCGAGCTGCAGGAAAAATTGAAGGCGTGGGGCCTGCCCGTGGTCGAGCGCTACTGGACCGTGCGCGGCATCGACGAAGCCTGGGCGGCGGTCGGCGAGCTCGACCGGCTGCGGCACGATTTCGCCTACGGCACCGACGGCGCGGTGGTGAAGCTCGACGATTTCGAGCTGCGGCGGGAAGTCGGCTCGACCGACAAGGCGCCGCGCTGGGCCATCGCCTACAAGTTCAAGCCGGACACCGCGCGCACGCGGCTGCGGGCCATCACGATCCAGGTCGGCAAGACCGGGATTCTAAGTCCGGTGGCCGAGCTCGAGCCCGTGCTCCTCGCCGGCAGCACAATCGGTCGTGCCACGCTGCACAACGACGACGAGATCCGCCGCAAGGACATCCGGATCGGCGATCTCGTCGAAATCGAGCGGGCGGGCGAAGTGATTCCCGCGGTGCTGCGGTCATTTCCCGAGGAGCGTCCGGCGGGCGCGGAGGAGTTCGATCTATTCAAGGCGGTCGGCGGCAAGTGTCCGGTGTGCGGCGGCCGGATCGCCCGCCTCGAAGTCGCGGCCGAGGGCGGCGAGGGCGTGGCGTGGAAATGCCAGAACTACGACTGCGCGGCGCAGCGCACGGGCCGGCTGGTGTTCTTCTGCAGCCGGCGTGCCCTCGCGATCGATGGCGTGGGCGACATCGTGGCGGCGAAGCTCGTCGAATCGGAATTTGTATGCGATCCGCCTGATCTCTACGACGTCCCGGAGGATAAGCTCGCGGCCCTTAATCTCGGCACGGAAACGGAGCCACGAATGTTTGGAGCGAAGAACGCGGCTAAAGTTCAGGCTGCCCGCGAAGCGGCGCTCTCGCTCCCGCTTGAGAAATGGCTGTATGCGCTAAGCGTGCCCGACGTGGGTGAGACCACCGCGCGCGAACTGGGCCGGCGGCACCGCAATTTCGCCGAGTTGGTGGATTCAAAGCTGCTCCACGCGGTGCTGAAGAAGGCGGCGCTGGAAGATGAAAGGGATCGCGAGAGTCCCAACTCGAAGAAGAATCCACCGAAAGACGACGCGGAGCGTGAACGGCGCAAGGCGCGCCGGATAGAGATCGACGTGGAGGTGGCAGCGTTGAACGGCGGCATTCTCGCTGGAGTACCGTCAGAGATTGGCCCGGCGGTGGCCGAGAGCGTGCTGAATTTCTTTGCCAGTGTACCGGGCCAGCGGCTGCTCAAGAAGCTGGAGGGGCACCGCATCAGGCCCGAGGGCACGGTGCTGCAGGCGGGCATCTTCACCGGAAAAACCTTCGTCCTGACCGGGACCCTGCCGACGATGAAGCGCGAGGACGCGGAGCAAAAGATCCTCTCCGCCGGCGGCAAGGTCAGCGGCAGCGTGAGCAAGAAGACCAGCTACGTCCTCGCGGGTGCCGATGCCGGCTCGAAACTCGAAAAGGCGAAAGAGCTCGGCGTGACGGTAATCGATGAGGCGGAGTTCCTGAAAATGCTGCCGTAATCTCCGTGTTTTTGGTGTCTTTGCGTGAAAAGTAGCCTCGGGGGACGCCCGAGTTAATTTCATCCCGGTTTTGCACAGCGGAGCAGAGCACACGGAGTCAGACAACAGGAGGTTTATGCGAAATCGCGAAGAGTGAACGTAAGAACGAGCGGCCCGTTTATCTGTCAGGCTCGTTTGCTTTCGATCTGCTCGAGCCGAACGAGCCGTACCTCGCAGACGGCATGGTCCAACCAGTAAGTGAGAAGCCAATCTTGCACGAGCAGCACGTGATTGGCGCGCCCGTCAGCGGCCGGTTCCTGCAGATCAGCAGGGCGAAAGGGCGCCGCTTTCAAGCCCTGGAGAATGTCCAAAAGCTTCCTCTGTTCTCCGGGAGAAGCGGTAGTGAGCGCTGCCGTGGCGGCTTCGCTCAGCACCAAGGCATAAGCGCCCACCTCAGGACAGTCCCAATTGTTTCTTCAGATCCTCCCAGCGGACTTTTTTTCCTGCGTCCATTTCCGCATGAATGCGGGACAGGTATTCGCGGTTTTCGGCGGTCTCAGCCCGCAGTCGGCTGCGAAGAAAGGCGAGCGCCTTGAGCATGTCGTCATGAGACAACTGTTCTAGCTGCGATTTGATTTCCGAAAAAACCATTGTGTCCATAAAAGGTGAGGGTCCTCCGAGGCCGTCGCAAGTCTCGCTTGGCGGTCGGAAAAGAGCGCGATTACCACTGCAACGGTCACTGTTAACGGTATCTTTCGCTGATTTCCAGGGACACCGCTCGTTCGAATTTCCGAATCGCACCGCAGAGGCCCAGGGACACGGAGAAAGCGCCAATTGACCTCTGTGCCTCCGTGCCTCTGTGGTGAAATTCCGATTCCGTTATCCCGCCTCGAAAACTTTGTTCGGTTTCGCTTTGGCCCGGTGTTAGGGGATGACAATGAGCAACGAAACCGACGCCGAACTGCTGCGCCGCTATGCCGATGACGGCTCCGAGGCGGCGTTTGCGGAACTCGTGCGGCGACATCTCGACCTGGTGTACTTTGCGGCGCTGCGGCAGGTGGGCGGCGATGCGCATCGCGCCGAGGATGTGGCCCAGGCGGTTTTCACGGATCTCGCGCGCAAGGCGCGGACGCTGACCGGTCACGCCACGCTCACCGGCTGGCTCCACACCAGCACGCGCTTTGCGGCGGCGAAGGCACGGCGCGCCGATTTTTCCCGCCAGCATCACGAACGAGAGGCCTCGACCATGAACGCTCTGCTGTCCGACTCCGATCCCGCGGCCGAATGGGAGCGCCTGCGCCCCACGATCGACGACGCGATCCAGGAACTCGGCGAGCGCGATCGCGAGGCGGTGCTGCTGCGGTTCTTCGAGAACCGGCCGTTTACCGAAGTGGGCGCGGTGCTGCGGGTGTCGGAGGACGCGGCGCGGATGCGGGTCGAGCGGGCGCTGGATAAATTGCGGGCCGCCTTTGCGCGGCGCGGGGTGACTTCCACAGGGGCCGCGCTGGCGGCGGTCTTGGCGAGCCAGGCCGGGATGGCCGCACCGGGCGGGCTCGCGGGTGCGATCACGAGCACGGCGCTGGCGGGCGCGGGAGCCGGCGCCGCGGCGGCGGGTGCGGGATTTCTTTTTATGAGCAAAATGACCACGACTGTTCTTGTCGGCGCCGTCCTCGTGGCGGGCGGCACGGCGCTTTATCAATGGAATCGGGCGCAGCAGGCCGAAGCGGAACTGGCTGGCCTGCGACTGGAGCGCGATGGTCTGCGCAATCAGTTCGCCGTGGAGCAGCAGCGCTCCCGGCGTTCGGCGCAGGAGGCGGCCGCGCTGCAGGCGAAGGTCGAGGCGCGGCAGGAGCAACCCGCCCCACCTGAGGCGGTGACACCGACGGCTCCGCCGCCGGTCGCGCAGATGCCTTCGTTCGCGCAACTCACGTCAGCCGAGGCCGCACGGTTTCTGCGCGCGTCGCAGGACGACGCGATTCACAAGAATCTCAAGGCGCTGGCCGCAGCGCGCGACCGGTTTCAGCAGGAGCATGGTCATCCGGCGGCGTCGCTGGATGATTTGATCGGCATGGGTAAACCTCTCCGCGCGCTGGTTTCGGTGAACGGCGAGGATTACTCGGTCATGTCGCTGAATTCGGGCCAGCCCTTCACGGTGATCGACCGCGACGGCGTGTCGCAGACCTATGATCCCGCGGTGCCCTGGACACCGCCTCCGGAGGAATCGGAGATCATGCAGCGGGTCCGCGCGGCCGGTGAACAGCTCAAGCCGGCGATCGCGAAGGCATTGGAGGCCTTTCGCGCGGCCAATGGCGGAGCGATGCCGACGAATCCGTCCGTGCTGCTGCCGTATTTTGCCACGCGGGAGGAGAGCGCAAATTATGCGAATCTGCTGTCGGTCCTCGGACCGATGCGTGGGAATTGAAGGTCGGGGAGACGGTGTGGGTGCGTGGGTGAGGAGTTCCGGAGTGCGGAAGGTACCCCATCTCACTTCGGAGGCGGCGGCCGAGGGCCGCCGTCACGCGACCGGGAGGTCGCGTCCCCAATGAGAAGGCGGCAGTGGCGCGAAACAGTTTTTCCGTCGGCTGATTTCCCAAGGTGGGGACGCGCGGCCCGCGGGTCCGGGATTGGGATCGAGCCCCGACATTTCACCACAGAGGCACAGAGACACGGAGTCCGAATTGTCTTTGGCGTTTGAAAATTGGCTTTTGAGATTTCTTTCCGTGTCTCTGTGCCTCCGTGGTGAAAAATTCCGAGAATGGGATCCGGGTTCGGAGATCAGGGGTTGACGGAGTCCAAGCGGACGGGCGGGCCGCCCGTCCTTACCTTCGATCCGGTTTTTTACAGGAGGAAAACCGAGAGGGATCCGAGGGTCAGAATCGGACCTCGGATCGTCCTCGGGATTTCTCCTGTAAAAACGGATTGAGGTTCGAAGGGCGGGTCAGGCTTGGCTTGCGGGATCGAAGGCGGGAATGGAAACGGGAACGGGCGTCCCAAGGGACGCCCCTACACGGGAAATAAAAGAGCCGCGACCGGGAGGTCGCGGCTCTGAAGCTCGGAACGGCGCGTGAGGGACAACGCGCCCTACCCTTTGGAGGCAGACCTCGCTTAGAAGTCGAACGTGGTGCTGAGGAACCAGGTCCGCGGGTCGACGATCGTGTACTGGGCGGCGGTGCCGTCGGCGTTGAAGACCAGCGGGCGGAGTTCGCCGGCCTCAGTCAGGCTGCGGACGTTGAGCTGGAACTTGGCGCGGACATTCTTGCCGAGCAGACCGAAGCGCGTGGTGTACGAGAGCCACGCGTCGACGTTGGTCGTGGCCGGCGTGTAGATCGGCTTGGTAATGTCGGGCGAAACGATCTGGTTCTGGTCGGGGGTCGGATGCGCCCAGGTCGCGGGATCGAGGCTGCCGTAGTAGCCGACGACCGCGTTGGAAGCCCAGCGCAGGCTGCCGCCGATGGCCCAGCCGCGCAGCTTCCCCTCGGTGAACGAGTAGTTCGAGATCACGCTCGAGTTCCACTCGCGCTGGCTCGGAGACCGCTGACCCTGGAGGCCGGCGAGCTGATGCAGGCCGGAGTCGACGATGCCGAAGTAGGTGCTCGACGGCGTGCTGGTGGCGCCGGTGGTGTTGGAGTTCGCATCGCCGCCGTAACCGTAGCTCGACCAGTACTGGCCGAGGTAGAGCTTGTTGCCGTTGAAGCGGGTATAGACCAGCGGCAAGTCGGGTGCAGCCAGGCCCTGCCAGAAGTTCAAGCGTCCGTCGCCCTTGGTCGCGTCGCCGGAGCCGTAGAGCCACGACGTGATCTCGCCCACCGCCTTGGAGTAGGTGGAGCGCTGCTGGCCGACCGTCACCTTGATGTTCCAGTTCGGCTTCGGGTTGTAGACCAGCGAGCCTTCGAGGCCCTTCGACTCCTGCGAGTTCGTGCTCTGGATGCTCGTGTTCGGCCAGGCGAGTTGGTTGCCGACGGTGAAGGCGGCGACGACCGGCTTGCCGCTGGCGTCGACCTCGGGGCCGGCGACGAGGGCGTTGATGGCCATCTGCTGGGCGTCGGTCAGCGGGAATACCGTGTTGTTGTCGAAGTTCTGCGAGGTTGGATCCTGGCCGGCGCGGACGCGCACGACGAGGCGGGCCCACGCGAATGTGCTGCTGATGTCGATGCGGGGCACGCGCAGGGTGCCGACGGTGCTGGCGGCGTTGGAGACGGCGTTGATCGCGTTCTGTTGGTACCACTTCAGGCCCCAGGAGAGCTTGTTGTTGAACATGCTGCCGCTGATGCCGATGTCCTTGCCGGTGCCGGACGGCTTCGGGAGGATCTTGCCGAAGTAATCGGTGGTGGGATTGCTCGGCGTGGTGAAGTTGTCCGAGTGGTTGTAGGTGAAGCCCAGCCCGCGGATGAAGTCGGCGAGGAAGCTGCCGCGCTCGGCCGCCGCGTCGATCGCGCGCCAGCCGCTGAACGGACGGGCAACGATGCCGAGGGTGGTGGTGTTGCCGCCGACATCATACGGCGGATTGCCGATGACCTTGCTCATGTCCGTATTGCCGAAGCCGTTCGTGTAGAGCACCTGGGTCGGAATCGGCACGCCGGGAGCGGAGGTGCCGCTGTAGGTGTAGATGCGCGCCTTGTCGTAGCGCGTGCCGGCGGTCGGGATGAGGCGATTGTTCCAGAGCCAGCCCTGGTAGGCGAAGCTGGTCGAATCGAGGATCTTGTAGTTCACGCCGGTCGGGAGCGGGGTGAAGAGCGAGTTGGGATCCATCGTCATCTGCGTGCTTTGCCACGTCATGGTGGAATTCCAGTCGAAGTAGCTGAAGTTCACCTTGCCGGGACCGCCGAAGTTCGGCTCGCCGAGCTTGTCGACGCCACGGGTGACCACGCCGTTGTTATTGTCGCCCATGTAATAGTGGCGCTCGATCGTGGGATTGCTCGACCAGTTGTAGTTGTTCGGGATCGCGGGGTTCTGGTTGATGAGGAAACGCGGATCGCCGCCGTCGAACGAGAGTGTGTACTTCAGGCGGTTGCTCCAGTCCTTCTGCTCGCTCGCGAGGGCGAGGAAGCGATGCCGGCCGAGGAAACGGGTCCAGCCCTGGTTCTTGTTCAGGTCGAGGTCGTACGCGAGCAGGCCGCGGATGTTGTTGTTGTTCTCCGGCGTGTTGAAGGTCGCGGCAATGCCTGCGCCCGCGCCCGCCGCCAGCAGCGTG
>CALFNJ010000263.1 GCA_937902865.1 uncultured Opitutaceae bacterium | reverse complement strand
CTGCTGTCTAACTCACTCAACCCCCTCGCCCCATGCTGCTGCCCCGTCTTGGCCTGCCTCTTGCCACTGCCTTGTCCTTCTCCGCCGCCGCCACCACGGCCGCATTTGCCGCCGACTCTGCCGCGCCCCTGCCGACCCGCATCACGGTTGACGTCGCCCATCCCGGCCACGCCGTGAGCCCGCTGCTGCACGGGATCTTTTTTGAGGACATCAACTACGGCGCCGACGGCGGTCTCTATGCCGAGCTCGTGCAGAACCGCTCGTTCGAGCACGACGACAATCTGTTTTCCTGGGCGGGCGTCCGCCGCGGCGGCGCGGGCGGCACGATGACGGTCGAAACCGAAAATCCGCTCAACGCCAAGAACCCGCACTATGTCCGCCTCGCCGTCACCGCGCCCGGCAAGGGCTTCGGTCTCGCGAATTCCGGCTTCGGCGGCATCGCGCTGAAGGCGAACGAGAATTATTTCTTCAGCGTCCGCGCCCGCGGCGACATTCCGCTCAAGGCTGTCCTCGAGGATGAAACCGGCCGCCCGCTCGGCGAATGCGCGCTCGCGGCGCCCGGCGCGCAGTGGAAAGAGCTCGAGGGCACGATCCGCGGCACCGCCGTGGCCCGCAACGCGCGTCTCGTGGTGCTTGCCACGGCCGCCGGTCATGCCGACCTCGACGTCGTTTCGCTTTTCCCCGAACACACGTGGAAGAACCGCCGCAACGGCCTGCGCGCCGATCTGGTGCAGATGCTGGCGGACATGCATCCCGCGTTCATGCGCTTCCCGGGCGGGTGCATCGTCGAGGGCAAGGACCTGCTCAACCGCTATCAGTGGAAGGACACGATCGGCGACATCGCCGACCGGCCGCAGAACTGGAATCGCTGGCAGGACGCCGTGCGCCAGACCGCGCCGAATTATTACCAGACCTACGGCCTGGGCTTCCTCGAATATTTCCAGCTCTGCGAGGACATCGGCGCCGAGCCGCTGCCCATCATCAATTGCGGCATGGCTTGCCAGTTCCAGAGCAAGGAGCTCGTGCCGCTGACGCAGATCGATCCTTTCGTGCAGGACGCGCTCGACCTGATCGAGTTCGCCAACGGCCCGGTCACGAGCACCTGGGGCGCCAAGCGGGCCGCGCTCGGTCATCCCGAGCCGTTCCACATGAAGATGATCGGCGTGGGCAACGAGCAGTGGGGCGAGGAATATTTCGAGCGCTACCCGATCTTCTACAAGGCGATCAAGGCCAAGTACCCGGACATGCAGATCGTCACCGGCGCCGGTCCCGGCGTGGACGCCGGCGACGAGGCGCGCTGGAAGCTCGCGTGGGACAAGTTCAAGAGCGGCACGCCGGCCGACATCGTCGACGAGCACTTCTACCGCTCGCCGCAGTGGTTTCTCGACAACGTGAACCGCTACGACACGCAGGACCGTAACGGCCCGAAGGTCTTCGCCGGCGAGTTCGCCGCGCACGATGGCCGCGCCAAGAAGAATACCCTCCGCGCCGCGATCGCCGAGGCGGCGATCATGACCGGCTTCGTTCGCAACAGCGATGTGGTCACGATGACTTCGTACGCGCCGCTCTTCGCCAAGGAGGGCGCCTGGCAGTGGAACCCCGACCTCATCTGGTTCGACAACGCCCACGTCTACGGCTCGCCGTCGTATCACGTGCAGGCGCTCTTCTCGCGCAACCGGCCCGACGTCGTGCTTCCGACTACGGTCAGTCCGCTGCCCGCCGCCGGTAACGCCGCCGCGAAGCCCTCGGTCTATGTCGTCGCCGGCCTCGACCGGAAAACCGGCGAGACGATTCTCGACGTGGTGAACGCCACCGACCGCGAGGTCGCGGCCGACGTCGAGCTGCGTGGCATCGCCCGCCTCGCCCCCGAGGCAAAAGCCATCGTGCTGACCTCCGCCAGCGCCGACGACGAGAACTCCCTCGACACGCCCGACAAGGTCGCCCCGCGCGAGGAAACCGCGAAGACCTCCGGCTCCGGCCTCTCGCATCGTTTCCCCGCGAACTCCCTCACCATCCTTCGGCTGCGCTCCCTGTAGGGGCGTCCCTCGGGACGCCCGTCCGGCGATCGCTATCCCGGGCGTCGCCAGCAACGCCCCTACGTTTTGCTAATCCGCTTCCGATCCTCCGCTTCAAACTGTCCACCTGGATTTTCTCGGATCGTCCTCGGCCCGACTCCTGTTCAAACCTCCGATCTTCGGATTTTTTCACAGGAGTCGATCCGAGGACGATCCGAGGTTGATTTTTCCCCACCATGAGTGCCACTCCCCTGACCCGCCGCGACTTCGTGAAAAACTCCGCGCTCGCCGCCGCGGCCCTGCAGATTCCTTCCGTCATGAGTGCCGCCAGCGCGTCGCTCGCCGCGGCGCCTGGCTCGGCTGGCGCCGGCGTGAATCCGGTCGACTTGCACTGGCTCGAAGGCGGTGTGCCCGCCGAGCAGCCGGGTGCGACCTGGGGTATGCCCTGGCCGCGCGGCAAGCTTGCGAAGGACACCGCGTTCGCTGTCCGCACCGCGGCGGGTGAGCCGGTGCCGGTGCAGACCTGGCCGCTCGCGACCTGGCCGGACGGCACGCTGAAATGGAGCGCGCACGCGTTGCCCGCCGGCGCGGGAAAAACCGATCGCCTCACGATCGCCCCTGGCACCGCCACCACTCCGGTGCGCGGCGTCACGGTGACGGAATCGCCCGATGCGTTCACGATCGATACCGGCGTCATCGTTTGCCGAGTCGCTCGCCGCGGAGCCCAGGTCATTCAATCGATCACCCGCGACGGCCGCGAAATCGCGCGCGAGGGCCGGCTGGTCTGCCAGCGCCAGGTGCGCACGGACTTCACGCCCGACGCCGCGCTGAGCCATGAGTCGTTCACCGGCGCGATTTCCACCGCCGTGGTCGAGCAGTCCGGCCCGGTCCGCGCGGTCGTGCGGCTCGAGGGCAAGCACGAGGGCCCGAATGGACGCGCCTGGCTGCCGTTCACGGTGCGGCTGTATTTCCACGCGGGCGCCGACTCGGTGCGGATGGCGCACTCGTTCATTTTCGACGGCGAGCAGTCGCAGGACTTCATCCGCGGACTCGGAGTGCGCTTCGCCGTGCCGCTGCGCGACGAGCTCCACAACCGCCACGTGCGCTTCACCGGCGAAGGGCAGGGCATGTGGGGCGAATCGCCGCACAATCTGCCCGGCTGGGCCGGACGCTTCGGCTTCGCCTACGCGGATCTTTTTCCGGAACAGCTCGACGGCCAGAAGGTGCTCTCGATCGCGGAAATGGACGCCAAGAGTCGCGAACAGTTCGAAACCGTCGCCGTCTGGAACGACTTCACGCTGTTTCAGTCCTCGGCTGATCACTTCGACGTCCGCAAGCGCACCAAGCCGAACAGCAGCTGGGTGAAATCCGGTCACGGGCATCGCTCCACCGGACTCGCCTATCTCGGCGGCGTCTCCGGCGGACTCGCGGTCGGACGGAAGCATTTCTGGGAAATGCATCCGACGCAGATCGACATCAACGACGCCGCGTCGGACACCGCCACGCTCACGATGTGGCTCTGGTCGCCCGACGCGCCGCCGATGGACCTGCGCCATTACAGCGACCACGCCCAAGGCCTGGAGATCAATTACGAGGACTGGGAGGAAGGCCACAGCACGCCCCTCGGTGTGAGCCGCACCAATGAGCTCATGCTTTGGGCGTTCGCCGCGACGCCGCGGCGGACGCGCCTGCTCGAGCTCGTCGGCGCGCTCCGCGCCCAGCCGCAGCTCGTCTGCCCGCCCGAGCATTATCATGCGGCGGGCGTCTTCGGACGCTGGAGTCTGCCCAATCGCTCGACCCCGGATCGCGCCCGCCTCGAGGACGAGCTCCTGAAGGTCGTCGGGTTCTACCAGAAGGAAGTCGAGCAGCAGCAATGGTACGGCTTCTGGCACTACGGCGACATCATGCACACGTTCGACGCGCACCGGCACGTCTGGCGCTATGACGTCGGCGGCTACGCCTGGGCGAACTCGGAAATGGTTCCGGACATGTGGCTCTGGTACAGCTTCCTGCGCACGGGCCGCGCCGATATTTTCCGCATGGCCGAGTCGATGACGCGGCACACGAGCGAGGTCGACATGTACAAGCTCGGGCCGTTCGCCCCGCTCGGTTCGCGGCACAATGTCAGCCATTGGGGCTGCGGCGCGAAGGAGGCGCGCATCAGCATGGCCGGGCTGAAGCGCTTCTATTACTACCTCACCGCGGACGAGCGGGTCGGCGATCTCATGCGCATGACGGTCAACGCCGACTTCAAGACGGTCGACGTCGATCCCCTCCGCAAGCTGGGTCTGCCGCTGAACGGGCATCCCACGCACGCACGGAGCGGTCCGGACTTCTACGCGTTCTGCAGCAACTGGATGACCGAATGGGAGCGCACCGGTGACACGAAGTGGCGCGACAAGATCATCACGGGCATGGACAGCCTGACGGCGATGCCGCACGGCCTCTATTCCGGACCGAACTTCGCGTACGATCCGGCGACGACGTCGTTCTTCGACGTGAACGACATCGAGAAGGCAAACTGGCTAATGATGGGCGTCTTCGGCGGATCGGAGGTCATGTTCGAGGTGATGCAGCTGGTGGACCACCCCGCGTGGGACAAGGCGTGGCTGCAGATGTGCGAGTTCTGGAATGACGACGCGGGCCGCGAGAAACTGCTCGGCCGCAAGTTCGCCACCGGCACCTATCCGATCTGGTACTCGCGCTTCACCGCGTACGCCGCCTGGAAGCGCGGCGACGCGGTGCTGGCGAAGCGGGCCTGGAACGAATTCCTCCACGGCATCAACCGCATCGACATCCGCCGGATGCCGATCGCGCCCGAGCGCATCGAGGGGCCCGCGGTGCTCAACCCCGTCGACGTCCTCAGCTGGCTCGAGACGAATCACTCCTCGCAGTGGTCGCTCAACCTGATCGAGAACCTCGAGTTCATCGGCGAGCATCTCCCGCCGCTCGACGGCCCCTGGCTCCAGAGCTGAGCGCGCGACGGCCGACGCGCTGCGCGCAACGTTGAACGTCCAACATTCAACGTTGAACGTTCAAGTGATCCGGAGAGACCGAAAATGGGGACGCGACCTCCCGGTCGCGTGGATCGAAGGTGGAACGCGTTGTCCCCAACGCGTTGAGCGCTCGGTCCGCGTTTCAAGTCGGCAACGTCCCCAGCGCGTTAGGGACAACGCGCTCCACCTTTCGGACTTCGCCTGAACCGCCGCTGATCGCCGGCGCGCAACGTTGAACGTCCAACATTCAACGTTGAACGTTCAAGTGATCCGGAGA
>CALFNJ010000262.1 GCA_937902865.1 uncultured Opitutaceae bacterium | reverse complement strand
GCACCAGCCGTTGTCCAGGTACTGACGCTTCATGTCGTCGTTGTCGTAGCCGCTGGAGACGATGGCGCGCACATCGGGATCGAGCTTCTTCAGCGCGTGGTAGCATTCCTCGCCGCCCATGCCGCCGATGACGGTGAGGTCCATGATGACCGCGTCGTAGGGCCGGCCGATGTTGAGGTAGCGCTGGTAGAGCGTGATCGCCTCCTCGCCGGTCTTCGCGAGGTCGTACTTGTAGTCGAGGCTCTGCAGCATGCTGGCGGTGAGGGCGGTGATCTTCGGATCATCGTCCATGAACAGCACGCGGCCCGTGCCGAAGCGGAGCGCGGCGGCGCGGCGGGCCTGGACCTCGACGGGGCGGTCGGCGGCCGGGAGGAAGATCGTGAAGGTCGTGCCGACGCCGAGGGTGGATTCGACGCCGATGATGCCGCCGTGCTTGCGCACGATGGAGAGCACGGTGGCGAGTCCCAGGCCGGTGCCGTGCTTTTTCGTGGTGAAGAACGGATCCCAGATTTTCTCGAGATACTCGGGCTTGATGCCGGAGCCGTTGTCGCGCGCCTCGAACTGGATGTAGTTACCCGCCGGAAGCGACGGGATCTGGTCGGCGGCGAGCGCAACATTGGCCGCGTGCAGCTGGACGCGCGCCTTGTGCGGCGCGGGCGGCATCGCCTGGAGGGCGTTGACGACGAGATTCTGGAAGACCTGGAGGATCTGCGCGCGATCGACGAGGACCGGCTCGGTGCCCTCGGGCACGTCGACCGTGACCTCCGCGACGGAGCCGGCGGCGGCGATCTTCACCGTATCATCGAGAATTTCCTTCACCGCCACGACCACCTGCGTGCCAGCGCCACCCTTGGCGAACGCGAGCAGTTGCTTGGTCAGGCCCTTCGCGGTGAGGCAGGCCTTCTCGGCGTCGGCGAGGGCGGAGTAGTCGCGGCTGTCCTTGGCGATGGAGACGCCGCCGAGGATCGTGGTGAGCAGATTGTTGAAGTCATGCGCGATGCCGCCGGCGAGCAGGCCGAGCGACTCGAAGCGGTTGGCCTTGACGAGCTCGTCGGGCGTGAGGCGCATCTCGTCGGGGTTGCGGAACGCGATCACGACGCCCGCGGGACGTCCGCTGCGGTCGGCGGCGGCGCGGGCGGTCCAGGAAATCGGCGTCGGAGCGGCGCCTTCCGCGGCCGGAGCGAGCGCGTGCTCGTTGATCAGCGGCAGCGGCTCCTCCGCGCTGAGCGCGCGGTCGACGGGATCGTCGCCGGGCCGGCCGCTCTGGCGGTTGACGAGGTGAAAGACGTCTCCGACCGGCTGGTGCAGGGCTTTTTCGATCGGCAGATTGAGCAGGCGGGCGGCGGTCGGATTGAGATGGAGAATCTTTCCCTTGGCATCCGTGACGAGCACACCTTCCGCGATGGCGTCGAAGAGCGCGGTCGTCAGCGCGACGGAGAGCGCGCCTTCCTCGGCGACGGCAGGGGAGGATGCGGCGGCGATCGGCAGCGCGGCGCAGAAACCGATCACGCGGGTGAGCTCGCGCTTGCGATTGAGCGTGCGGGAGACGCCGAGCAGCAGGGGCCGGCGGCTGCCGTCCTTGTGCCGCCACTGCACGGTTTCGACGAACGTGTCCTGGCCGGTGGCGCGCCCGAGGAAATAGGCGTTGGCGCCGGCCTCGGCCTCCTCGGTCGGCAGGACGCTCGCCAGCGTCTCCGGGCCGTTCGGCAGCTCAGCGTCCTCGTAGCCGAGGAGCTTTTTCCAGGCGGGAGAGAACCAGAAGCGGGCCTGGGTGAAATCGATTTCGAAGGCGCCGAGCGGGCCGTCGTCCTCGCTCAACGCGCGAAACCGGTCGTCGTTGGCGAGGCTCGCCTCCTCGATCTCCTTGCGCTCGGTGATGTCGAGATGAAGGCCGACCACGCGTTCGAGCGCGCCGCCTTCGCCGACGAGCTGGAGTCCGACGGACTGGAGCCACACATCGTGACCGAGTCGGTGCTTCATCCGGAACTCGACGCTGAACGGCCGCGTGCCTGGAGTGCCGGCTTTCTTGCCGAGCTTGTCGGGGGCGGCGCCGGAATCATCCGGATGAATCAACTTGAGCCACGTGTCGTAGGTGTTGGGCAGCTCGGCGTCGACGTAGCCCAGCAGCTTCTTCCACGCCGGCGAGTAGTGGATGCGGTCCTCCTTGAAGTTGAGGTCGAAGAATCCCGCCGTGCCCTTCTCCGCCAGCAGGGCGAGCCCGCCGGCCGAAGGACCGGCGGCACCGGCGGAAGTGGAAAACGGAGTGGCGGTGGCGCGGGTGGGCGCGGGGCTCTCGACGAAGGCGAAGTAGCCGCCGGTTCCGCCGAGCGCCTTTTCCAGCCTGACCTTGACCGGACGCGGCGCGCCTTCGCGCGGCTGGGCGGTGAGGGGAATGGCCTGCTCGGAGGCGGCGGAGAGCAGCACGTCCCACTGGGCCTCCAGCCAGTCGGGCGAAGTGGACACAACCTCGAAGGCGAAGAGGCTGGCGAAGTGCTCGCCGACGAGCTCGGCGTCACTGGTCTGCCAGAGCGCGCGGGCCGAAGCGCTGGCGGCGGTGATCTGGCCGGAGGCGTCGAGAACTAATACGGCAGGAGCCGCAGGACCAGCGGAGCGAGTGACCGAAACGGAGGTGGGGGCCGGATCGTTCAAGAATGGCTCGGACTAAGCCATAAATGCACACGATTGGCGAGGAAATCGATGTAGGCCTGATCGCTGTTCAGGCAGGGGATGTAGGTGAAACTTTCCCCTCCGGAAGCGAGGAAGGATTCCCGTCCCTGGATCGCGATTTCCTCCAGGGTTTCGAGACAGTCGGCGACGAAGGCCGGGCAGAGCACGAGCAGCTTCTTTTTCCCCGTCTGCGGCAGCCGTTCGAATTCGTGATCGGTGTAGGGCTGCAGCCACGGTTCGCCGGCGAGCCGGGATTGGAATGACAGCGAATGCTTTTCCGCAGAGAGGTTGGCGCGTCGCACCAAGGCCTGGGTGGTCTTCACGACCTGCGCGCGATAGCAGGTGGCGTGCGCGGGCGAGCAGGTGTTGCAGCAGTCGGGAACCGTCAGGCAGTGCGCGTGCGAGGAGTCGGCCTTGCGCATGTGCCGCTCGGGCAGCCCGTGGTAACTGAAAAGGACGTGATCGAAAGGCTGGGCGAGATACGGCGCGACGACGGCGTGGAGCGCGTCGATATAGTCGCGGTCCTCGTAGAACGGCTGCACCGTCGTCACCTTCAGCGCCGGAGCCTGTCGCGCGATTTCCTCAAATACCCGCACGACGACCGTTTCCCACGACGCCATCGCGTAGTGCGGATACTGCGGGAAGAGCAGCAGTTCCTGGATGCCGTCGGCCGCGATCTGCGCGATCACCGAAGCGATCGAAGGATTGCCGTAGCGCATCGCGAGGTAGACGGGCGTGTCGGCGCCCAGCGTGGCGGCCAGCTTGTCCCGCACCTGCTGCGAGATGACGACAAGCGGCGAGCCTTCCTTCGTCCAGATTTTGGCGTAGGCATGCGCCGATTTGGCGGGACGGCTGCGCAGGATGATCCCCTCGAGCAAGGCCCAGCGCAGCGGAGCCGCAGGGCGGTCGAGCACGCGCTCGTCTCCCAGGAATTCCCGCAGGTACCGACGCACATCCGGGACGGACGTGGAGTCAGGCGAGCCGAGATTGACGAGGAGAACCGCGCGTTTGGACATGTGCCGGAATTGGTCGGGACATTCCGGGCAAAGTCAATGGGCCGCCAAAGGCGGCAAGTAACAAGTAACAGGGACCAAGTAACAAGGAGAGAGGCAGCAGGGGCCAAGTAACAGGTATCAAATTGGATGGCGTGATCAGCGTGGATGGGTCGGATCCTTTTTTCGCGAAGCACGAAGCGCGGACGGCCTTGTTACCTGTTACTTGCTCCTTGTTACTTTCCCTCAACAGCTAGGGTTTTAACCCCGGATTTCGGCTCGCATTTTTTACCATCTCTTTATTCATAACCCACTCCGACAATGACCATATCCAAGCTTCGTCTTCTTGTTACCCCGATTGCTCTCCTCGGTCTTGCGACCGCAGTTGTCCGTGCCGACCAGCCCTTCTTCGCCACCGCCACCACCTCCGGTTCCTCGGTCTTCACCGTTTCCGGCGGCGGCAACAATCTCTCGGACTTCGTCTCGAACCTGGTCAACGCCAAGGGCGATTTCCAGTCGCTGAAAGGTTTCGCCTACAACGGCTCGATCCGTTGGCTCGGCGTGGCCAACGCGATCACCGTGACCAGCAACACGGGACAGACGAATGTGTCGCTCAATTTCAACCCGATCGGCCTGAACAAGACGTTCACCGGCGCCACCTCGCAGGATGTCGACGACCAGATCGACGACTACTTCAAGAAGGACGGTCTCGACGTGATGGCGCGCTTCCTGAAGGCGATCTCCGAGAAGTCGGCGATCGCGGTGACGGACGGCAATCCGAACTCGGCGACGGCGCAGGCGGCGGGCAATCTCTTCATGACGCAGGGGTTCACCTCGACGGACGAGATTGCGGACGGCCTCGACAACGCCAACGGCACGGGCCCGGCGACGAAGCCGCGCTTCGGTGGATTCGCGATCGGCTTCAACAGCGGCCACTTCAAGGCGGGCGGCTTCTCCGGCACGAACACGGACTTCTCGGCCTCGGTGCTCAACTTCGGCGGCGAGCAGGTGCGTTTTGTCGCCGGGATCGGCGCCAGCCTCCTCGATGTCGAGGGCGCGAAGGTTTACGGCGCGGCGCTCAATTTCTCCCTCCCGATCCGCTTCAAGACGATGTCGAAGGACAATCCGTACAACTGGCGTCTGACGCCGGTCGCGGGCTTCAGCGCCCGGGCCTCGGCAGACCTCGGCGACGGCGCGCTGCTCTGGCAGGCCGGCCTCGTCAACACGATCGACTACAAGGTCGCCCCGAAGCTGGTCGTCTGCATGGTCAACCAGCTCACCTACCACAAGAGCATCTCGCTGGACTACGATGACTACAGCTTCGATCCGCGCATCGACCAGCAGATGGCCAAGAACGGCTTCCGTTTCGTCAGCCCGCTCAGCCAGCGCGTCATCGGTGATTTCTTCGTCCTCGATACCCGCTACCTGAAGTCGGCGGCGGTGAAGAGCTTCGAGACCTTCGGCGCCTCGGTTTCCCTCCGCGCGACGAAGACCTTCAACCTGGGCCTCGCGGCGAACTACGACACCGGCTCCAACTACAAGGCGTGGTCGGCCGGCCTGTCCTCGGCCTGGCACTGGTAAATCCTTTCAGTCATCCCTCTGGCTGAATCCGGCGCCGCGAATCCAC
>CALFNJ010000261.1 GCA_937902865.1 uncultured Opitutaceae bacterium | reverse complement strand
CGGCCAAGTCATCAGCGCCGATTTCCTGCCGCGGGTTTTCGAGGGCTTCGGCCAGGCGGCGGACGCGACCACGCGGATCCATTCCGGGCTCGGGCTCGGACTCTCGATCACCAAGCAGCTCGTCGAACTGCATGCCGGCACGATCACGGCGGAAAGCCCGGGCCTCGGCCAGGGCGCGACCTTCACCGTGCGCCTGCCGTTGCCGGCGCTCGATCCGGCGACGCTGCCGAGCTCGAGCAGCGGCTCGCCGCTGCCCGCGGTGCGGCCACGCCTGGATGGCCTGCGCGTGCTGCTGGTGGAGGATTCGCCGGACACGCGCAAGGCGCTCGTCACGGTGCTGCGCCAGGCCGGCGCCTCGGTGTCTGCGTTTGGCTCGGCGGAGGCCGCACTGAAGGAATACTGCCGGCAGACGCCCGACGTCGTGCTGAGCGACATCGGCCTGCCGGGTGTCGACGGCTTCGAGTTCATCGGCCGGATCCGGCAGTGGGAAAAGGAGCGCGCGGTTCCCGCGGTGCCGGTCGTGGCGCTCACCGCCTACGCCGACGAGCGCAATCGCCAGCGGATGATGGAAAGCGATTTCCAGAAGTGCCTGACGAAGCCGGTGGAAACCGACCAGCTGCTGTCAGTCCTGGTGCGCCTCGCGCAGCAGCACGACTGAGATCCGGAGGTAGGGCGCGTTGTCCCCAACGCGCCGCCATCGTTATCCGCGTTTCAACCCCGGCAGAATCGAACCGGCGCGTTAGGGACAACGCGCCCTACCTTCGGATCCCAAGCTGGTTTCACCCAGAGACGCAGAGGACACGGAGCCCATCCACGATCGGAGCTCTGTGTCCTCCGCGTCTCTGTGTGAACGGGATCGAAGCTCGGGAAATCAGCCCGCGAGGGCGCGGCAGACGACGATGCACTCCTGGCAGATGGCGGCGCACTCCTCCATCGAGCCGGCGAGCGCGCAGCTCTCGGCGCAGGCTTCGCAGATGGCGGCGCAGACCTCACAGAGATAAAGATGGTACGGCGAATTGCGCGACATGAAGTCCGCCGTCATTTCGCACATCTGGGCGCAGTCGAGGAGCAGCCGCAGGTGCACCGGGTCGAGTTCCATCCCGCCGGCGTCGAAGCTCCGCACAGCGGCGCCCTGGAGGACGAGGCGGGCCCGGCGGCAGAGCGCGATGCCGGCCGGGAGGTCGGAGGAGAGAACGGAACGGACAAAGGTGACGTCGGAGAAAGGGGACCGG
>CALFNJ010000260.1 GCA_937902865.1 uncultured Opitutaceae bacterium | reverse complement strand
GGCGCATCCGTCGCTCACTTTTTTGAATCCAAAGGCAACGCCGCCGACACTCACCCCAGAACCCACTTTTTTTCCAAATCCCTGAAACCTGAAATGCAACCCCTCATCATCATCTTCAGCTTCATCATCCTGATGATTCTGATCCGGCGCATTTTTCAGTGGCAACGCCACAAGCTCTGGCACGAGACCGCGCGGCTCGCGTTGGAGAAAGGCCAGCCGATCACGTCGGCCGGCGTTGATCCGGAAGTGCAGTCGTGGCGCTCCTGGCGCCGTCGCCGAAGCGCGACGTTCGACTTTCGTCGCGGACTCATCCTCCTCGCCGTGAGCGCCGGCATGTATTTCGGCATGCCGGACCATTCCCAGAAGTACATGCTGATCCCCGCCTTCATCGGAGCGGCGTTTTTGATCATGGGAGTCATTTCCCTTTGCACGGCGGACAAGACGAAGGTCCATGAACGCGACAGCGATCCCACGGATCGGGTGTGATCATATCCGACTCCGAGCTCATCACCCGGGTCGCGCAAAACGACGACCGGGCGGCCTTCGGCGAACTGGTGCAACGGCATCAGTCCGCCGTTCGCCGTTTCCTGCGTCACCTGACCCGCAACAACGTCCCGCTGTCCGATGAGCTCGCGCAGGACACTTTCCTCCAGGCTTATCGCGGCCTCGCCGGCTACCGCGGTGACGGCCGTTTCACGACCTGGCTGTTCGGGATCGCTCACAATCATTTTCGCAATGCGCGTCGCCGTCTTCGAGAAAACGCCGGCGAGCTCTCTGCCGAGACGGTGGACGAGTCAGCGCCGTCGCCCACCCGCACCGTCGCACTCCGACAGGATCTGAGGGCGGCATTGCAGCAGCTCGATCCCGACGAACAAACCGCCCTGCATCTTTTCTATCAGCAAGGTCTCACGCACCCGGAGATCGCCGCGATCACCGGCTGGCCGTTGGGCACCGTGAAAACCCACCTCGCCCGCGGCAAGGACCGCCTCCGCCAACTCCTCCACGCATGGAACCCGCAAAGCTGAACTCTTCCGACCCCGCCGACGCCCAACTCGAGGCGCTGCTGCGCGAGCACGCCGACGACGTCCTGCCCGACAATGGTTTTTCGCAGCAGGTCATGGCGCGCCTTCCCGCCGCCGAGTCCTCCCGCCGTGCCGCGCTCCTGCCGCCGCAGCCGGGTCGATTTCCGCTCTGGAAATTGTCCGACCTCTGGATCGCCGGGGCGGCAAGCGCCCTGGCCTTGCTCCTCGTGCAACTGACCGGCGGCGCGTCCGCCGATGAAGTTCTGCCCGACATCCGTGTCGCCTTTTCTGCCATGGCCGAGGCTTTTCTCGATCCGCAGCTGCTCGTGGTCTTGGCGATCACGACCGGAATCCTCCTGTTCATGGCCGACGACAGCGAGGACCGCGCAGGCCTCGAGGGTCCCGAATAAAAGCGTCTGAATGAAGGTAGGGACGGACGGCCGCCCGTCCGGTTTGAGCCTGTCGGCCGTGGTGGAACGCGTTGCCCCCAACGCGTGGAAGCCCCCGTCCGCGTAAGATCACCTACACCGCTAACGCCGCTGATAGTCCTCAATGCGCAAGCGGCGCTGCAGACAACAAAGGCTGTGCACCTGATGTGGGGGCGTCCCTTGGGACGCCCGCTCGGCGATCGCAAACCCGGGCATCGATGAAGAACGCCCCTACCCTCAAGCACGGGCGGAGACGAACAATGCGTTGGGGACAACGCGTTCCACCTTCAAACCCGGCCGGGCGGGCCGCCCGTCCCTACCCCTGATCGGAATCAGAATAAAAAGGCCGGCCGGAAAATTCCGGCCGGCCGGAAAGGCAATCGATGTCGAATCCGCGGGCTTACGCCACACGCTCGACGATCAGCGGCGGCGGCGTCGGACGCTTCGGCGCCAGGCGGTAGGCATTCTTGAAGTACTCCAGTGCCTGCTCGAGCTTCGCCTCGTCGTTGTAATGGATCATCATCAGCGGCTCGCCCTGCTTCACCTGCGTGCCGACCTTCTTGATCTCGG
>CALFNJ010000259.1 GCA_937902865.1 uncultured Opitutaceae bacterium | reverse complement strand
TGGGTCTGGGTGCGGAAGCCGCTGACTCCCAGATGCCAGTCCCGCTGATCATTCCAGTCGGCGCTGTCCTCGAAAAATCCGCCGGCGACCAAGTCCGCCCGGATGTCCTCCGCCGCCGTTTCGAGGGCGGCCACGCGCGGCGTCTGGACCTTGGCGAAGGCGCTGAGCTCGCGCTCCCGCGTGAAGGAATCGGCGTTCTGCAGGGCATCGAGCCTGGCCCGCAGTTCCGTCAGCAGCGCGAGGCGGGCGTTGCGGTAGGCGTCGAGGCGCTGCTGGATTTTGGGCCGCACGTTGTGCTTCGAGAGCCGCGTGCTGAGCGGGGCGTAGAACGACTCGCCGACATAGGAGGCGAGCTCAACGGGAGCGGAGGAGCGGCCTTGGGATTCGGCGAGCGGGTTGATCGAGGCGCCGAGCTGCGGCGGGATCGGCGGGAAAAAGATGAGCGGCCGATCGGGGGGCCGCATGCCGCGGAAGTTGCCGTCGAACAGCCGCGGGCCGGGGTCCGGAGTATACTCGGGGAAAGGCTGCGCTTGTCCCGGGGTGCCCAAAAGCGCGAGGGCCGCGAAGCCGATCCAGACCGCCAGCCGGACCGACAGAAAAGGGAGACCGAGGAAAACCGGGACGCCTTTCATGGGGGATAATGCACGGAACGCGGAGACCGGAATTCAGGCGGGGAAGGGATCGTGCGGACACAGAAATGCGTTCGATCCCGACGGTTTTTCAACGCAAATCAGCCGGCGGAGCGCGTGGCGTCGCTCGCTTGGCATGGGGCCGCGAAGCCAGCGCCGAAACGGACGGGCGGGCTGCCCGTCCCTACCTTGATCGTGGATCGGAGCTCCGGAATCGGAGAGTTAGCCGCAAAGAGGCGCACACGACGCAAAAATTCGATCCCTCCGTGGATCGATTTTTTGCGTCACCTGCGCCCTTTCGCGGCCAACTCCGATCCGTGGTCCGCACCTTCTCCCTATGCGGATCACCTTGATCAATCGACTCCTGCTTTTCCCCCGCCCGTGGATCGAAATTCAAAATCCAAAATCGAGAATCGAAAATCGAAAATTTAAGAGCGGAATCCGATCGGCCGGTCCGCGGCGGGCAGGGGCAGGTTGAGGGCCTCGAGGCCGGCGTTGTAGAGGAGGCGGCGCTGCTCGGGAGAGAGGCCGGGCTCGAGGACGGCGGCGCGGTAATCGCGATAGCGGAGCCACTCTTCGCGCCGCTCGATGCTGTGGGTGGCGTCGTCCATCAGGTTTTTGACGCTGGTTTCCAGATCGACGCGATCGCCACCCTGGTCGCGTGCACCGACGAACGTCACGAGCTGTTCGCGGATGGCGGTCTTTTCCTTTTGAATGGTGGCCACTCGGCCGGCGTTCTCCGTGTCGTAGCGGGCGATCATTGCGCGGACGGGCTGCAGTTTGGCTTCGGTACGGTCCGCGGGATTGACGATGACGCTGAGCCTGGGCCGGCCATCGGGCCCGCTGGCGGCGTCGACGCGGGAGACGGAAATGGCGGACTTGATGTCGTGGACGAGGTTGACCGTGCCTTGCTGCG
>CALFNJ010000258.1 GCA_937902865.1 uncultured Opitutaceae bacterium | reverse complement strand
CGCTGCAGTACGCGACGACCGATCAGTTTCTCGAGTTCGTCGGGATCAAGTCGCTCGACGAATTGCCGGCGTCCGACGTGCTCTCCACGCGTCAGCTCGACGATTGGCTGCAGAACGCGATGAACGCGCCCAAGGTCGGCGACGCCGAGATGGGCCTGCCGGCGGCGGAGCAACTGCCGCTCGAGGCGGGTGCCGCTTCCGAGGCGACACCGGCGGCCGAGGCCGACGCCCAACCGGCCTGACGTCATGGATCTCGCGCCCATTCGCCAGCAGATCGACGGCATCGATCGCCAGATCGTCACTCTCCTGAACCAGCGCCTCGCCCTCGCGGCGGAGATCGGCAAGTTGAAGCGCGGCTCTGGCGGACAAATCTACGTGGCGGAGCGTGAGGACGCCGTCTTCCGCACGGTGACCGGTCTCAATCAGGGCCCGATCAAAAACGAAGCCCTGAAGGCGATCTATCGCGAGATCATGTCGGCCGCCATCGCGCTCGAGAAGCCGCTGGCGATTGCGTACCTCGGGCCGGAGACCACCTACACGCACGCGGCGGCGATCAAGAAGTTCGGCGCGAGTGTCACGTACCAGCCGCTGACGACGGTCGGCGACATCTTCACCGCGGTGGAGAAGGGCGAGGCGGACTACGCCGTCATTCCGATCGAGAACTCGACGGAAGGCTCGGTGCGCGAGGCCCTGGACAGCTTTGTGGAGAGCGACCTCAAGATCGTCGCGCAGATCCATCTCGAGATTTCCCACGCCCTGATTTCCGCGAGCCCGCTGGAAAAGATCACCACGGTTTACTCGAAGGACCAGGCTCTCGCGCAGTGCCGCAACTGGCTGCAGCGGCACCTGCCGCATGCGCAGTTGGTTGCGGCGACCAGCACCTCGCGCGCGGTGCAACTGGCGAAGGCGGAGCCGGGCACGGCGGCGATCGCGGGCGAACTCGCGGCGCAGTTCTACGGCGTGTCGGTCGTCGCGGGGAACATCCAGGACAAGGCGGACAACACCACGCGGTTTTTCGTGATCGGCAAGAAGCCCTCGGGGCCGGTTGGCGGCGGACGCGACATGAGCAGTTTCCTGATTTCGCTCGGCGACGAGGCCTCCGCGCATTCGGGCTCGCTGCTGAAGATGCTCATGCCACTGGCGGAGCGCGGCATCAACTTGTCCAAGATCGAATCACGCCCGAGCAAGAAGCGTCCGTGGGACTACTATTTCTTCATCGATTTGAGCGGCCACTACGAGGACGCGGCGATGAAGGATGCGCTCGCGGAGCTGAAGAAATTCTGCCCGATGGTGAAGTGGCTCGGCAGTTATCCGGCGGCGAGCTGAGCGGGCGAAGGGTCGGAAGGCCGGAAGGGCGGAGGGCCGGAAGAGCTGATGGTCGGATGATCGGAGGGTCGGAATCTCGCGCAGAGGCGCGGAGGCGCAGAGAAATGCGCTGAGGGATCCGATGTAGGGGCGTTCCTTGCGGACGCCCGTCCGCTCCGTCGAGCAAACGGCGCAGGAGGCCGGAGGGTCTCTGGCGAACTCTGGCCGATTCTGAAGCCAGGAAGCCAAGAAACAGAAACGGAGTTCGTTTGTGGCTTCCCGATTCGGAATTTATCCGTGATTGGTTCTGCCGCGATGATCAAACCGGGCGTCCGCGAGGAACGCCCCTACATCGAGCAGCAAAAAGGGCGTCCCGAGGGACGCCCTTGAGAGGAATGAATTTGATTGGACCGGAGCTCAGTTCTTGCCGGGCTTCGCGTTCTTGGCGGCCTTGTTCTCGATGAACTCGCGGATGACCTCCATGCGCTGGCGGACCCGGTCCTCCTCCTCGATCTGATCGCGGGAGAGCTGGGCCTCGTTCTTCGCGAGGGCCTTCCGCATCTTGGAGAGGGCGAGGTACTCGAGCTGACGGATGCGCTCGCGTGTGACGTGGAAGCGCTTGCCGACCTCTTCGAGCGTGAGCTCGTCGCGGCCTTCCAGACCGAAGCGCAGCTTCAGGATCTCGGCCTCCCGCTTGTCGAGCGAGTTGACCATGCTCCCGAGGTCTTCGTTGCGGTTCCGCTCGCGCAGACTCTCGTACGGACTGACGGCGTTTTCGTCGCCGACGATGTCCCCGAAAGTGCCCGAGTCGCCGTCCTCGCCGATCGAGGCGTCGAGCGAAGTCGGACGAACGCTGACCGACTTGAGGTGAGCGATCTTGCTGGTCGGAATCTGCAGTTCGATCGCGAGCTCCTCATCGGTCGGCT
>CALFNJ010000257.1 GCA_937902865.1 uncultured Opitutaceae bacterium | reverse complement strand
CTGCCACTGCTGCTGCTCGGCAAGGGCGGCAACACGATCACCACCGGCCGTCATGTCCGCTTTGACGGTGTCCCGGTGAACAACCTCTGGCTCTCGATGATGGACCGGGTCGGCGCCAACGTTGAGCGCCTCGGCGACAGCACCGGTCGGATCGCTCTGGCCTGATCGTTCGAGCAGTTCATTTCCCACAAAGGGCGGGTCTCGGACCCGCCCTTTTTATTTCCATGCGTCAACGTAGGGGCGTTCCTTGCGGACGCCCGATTGGCGGATGTTCGCCCGTAAAGTCCGGTTTTCCGAGTGTCTGGTGGGCGGCGCGAGCGGGCGTCCACAAGGAACGCCCCTGCATCCGATCCGCCTCATGGATCGACCTCCGCGTTTCTGCGCTGCTGCGCGAGACCGCCGATCAGCTCGGTCCGCAAGCTACGCAGTTTCCGTGAACGATTTCGGCTGGCGTGAAGGGACCGCGCCCGTTCATCGTTTTTCCCGCTGTTGCGCGAAGCCACGAGTCCAGCGCGGCGGGCCGATGATCTTCCAGAAACTCTTCAGTTTTCTTGCCGACGAGACGAAACAGGCCGAGCGGCGCCTGAAGAATCGCTATGCCGTGGGGCCGTCCTTCCCGTTGTCAGTGGCGCTGACGTCCGGCGCCGGCACCGGCCGGGGCCGGATCGCGAACATCTCCGCGGGCGGTCTCGGTGTCATCGTCGACCAGAAGCCCGAGGTCGACCCCGCCAACCCGGCCCAGGTTTCTTTCATCCTCGAGGGATTCGAGATCAAGGCCTCGGCCCACCTGCGCTATGTTCGCCCGGCCGATCAAGGCTTTCACTGCGGGCTCACGCTTGGATTCTCACAGCCGGAAAATCGCACGGCCTACCTGCAGCTTCTCGTGCCGATCGCGATCGGCAGCACGCTGGCGACGGTGGAGGGCGCCGGTTCCAGCCCGCACGTCGAACCGGAATTCGACCGGATCATCTTCACCGGCGAATCGGACTCCAAGCTCACCATCTGGTGCCGCCGCGACGGCACGGCGACGCCCGAGACGTTCGAGTTTCAGGTGGAGGAATATTTCGTGCGCGGCCGGGCGGTCGATCGCGGCCTGAGTGTATTTTCGCTCGTTGATGACGATCGTCCGCACCGCGCGAAGGACACCGCTCCCCTGTTCCAGACCGGCAGCCGGGTCGAGACGGAGATCCGCCAGCTCTTCCGCTGGTCGGCCCTGAACATGCAGCAGAATGTTCCCGACCGCCTCCGCGGTTTCCTGCGTACGTTCCTGCATTGAGTTAATTTATCTGGAACTCAGGAAATCAGGAACGAGACGATCTCCTGATCGATCCGTGTCACGCGAAGTCGCGAAGATCGGAAGGTAGGGACGGGCGGCCGCCCGTCCGCTTCGACTCCGCCAATCCTCGATCCCGGGCCCGCGGGCCGTCTGTTCCTACCTTGCACACGGATTTTTCCGTGCCCGGCTCACATTGGCCAAACCTTTCCGTTCGTGATTTCCTGAGTTCCAGATAATAAACCCAACCAATCCAACCTCGCCCTCAGAGATTCTCCGCCGTCTTCTCCGCTTTTTCCGGACGGCGATGCGTGAAGGGCAGGCTGCGGGTGATCTCGTAAACCAGCGTCGATGCGCGGTAGTTGTCCTTGGCCAGCGCGTCGCAGATCTGCTTCACCACCGGGCGGTCCGTGATCTCCAGGTCGCGTCCGAGGGCGAAGGCGAGCATGCGTTCCGTCAGGTTGCGCACGAGGAGTGCCTTGTCGGCCAGCACCACTTGCTTCAGGCCCGCTGGACCGGAAAACGCCGGCCCGCCTGGAAAGCGCGCGGACGCGTCGATCGGCTGGCCGGCCACTTCCGTGCGCCAGCGCCCCAGCGCATCGAAATTCTCGAGGGCGAACCCCGCCGGATCGAAGCGGTCGTGGCAGATCGCGCAGGTCGCGTCGTGGCGATTGTCGTCCAGCTTCGCGCGCAGCACCGGGCCCTGCGGCGCCTTGTCGTCCCGGGAGATCCGGCAGCTGTCGTAAAAACCGGGCGAGGCCGGCTCGCCCAGTAGCGCCTCAGTCACCCAGCGACCGCGGCGCACCGGGCTCGTGCGGGCGCTGGTCGCGGTCGAAATCGCGGTAATCACTTGTACGCCGCCGAGCGTGAGGACACCGCCGCTGCGTTCGGGCGGGGTGCTGACCCGGCGGAACTGGGTCCCTTTGACGGGCTTCAGGCCGTAGTTCCGGGCGAGGGTCTCGTCGACGAACGTGTAGTTGGCGTCGAAAAGCGTGAACAGGCTGGTGTTGCTGCGCAGGATCGAGTCGAGGAAGAGCACGGCTTCCTCGTGCATTTCCGCCCGGAGAGCCAGGGCTTCGTCGGCCGGTCCCGGGGTCGTGGTGCTCCGCACCGGCAGTTTCAGTCGCTGGAGGCCGAGCCACTGCAGGCCGAAGTTTTCCGACAGTGCCCGGGCCTTGGGATCGCGCAGCATCCGGCGGACCTGCTGGGCGACGACCTTGTCGTCCGCCAGCTTGCCCTGGCTGGCAAGACGCAGCAGCTCTTCGTCGGGCAGCGAGGACCAGATAAAGTAGGACAGGCGGCTCGCCAGATTGTAGTCTTCCACGCGCTGCGGGCCGTCGCCGGTGCGGGGCAGCTCCACATGGAGCAGGAATCGCGGCGACGCGAGGACGCCGGACAACGTGAGCTTGATGGACTCGTCGTAGGAACGGCCCACGCCGTCGACGAGGTCGAAGAGCTTGAGCGAATGCTCGAGGTCGTCCGCACTGACCGGACGGCGGAACGCGCGGGGCAGGATCACCTCCAGGATTTTTTTCGCGGCGGCTCGCCGGGAAACTTTGTCCGCGGGGTCCGACGGCTCGGCGAGCACGATGCGGTTGCGCGGGGCGCGATCCAGCGCGTCTTCCGCGACATTGAGGTAGCTGTTCATCACGAACGGCGAGAGGCCCATGTTCGCGACGTCGGGATCGAGCCCGCGTCCACCGTCGTCGGCCGGGAGCGAATCGCTTTTCGCGTCCACGCCGAACAGGTCCCGCAGCGTGCAGGCGTACTCGTACTGCGTCAGGCGGCGCAGCTGCACTGAACCCGGATCAGGCGTCAGCTTGGCGAGATCCGGATTGCGGAGACTCTGACGGATACCGAGGACGAGCTGCTGGCGCTCGACCTCCGTGAATTTCTTCCGGTCGGCATCCTCGGGCATGGAGCGATCCTCGAGCGTGCGCAGCACGCGCCGCCAGAAGGCCGGATCCGCCGCGAGCCCGTCGTCACCGATGCGGGTCGTGAAATTGATTCCTCCGCGGCTGGAGCGGTCGCCGTGACAGTTCCAGCAATATTGCCGAATCATCGCCCCCGCTTCCGCCTGATGCGACGGCGCCGTGAGCTGCGCGTGCAGCACGGTGGGCGAGGCGGCAGCGAGCAGCGCGAAAATGGACGGTAGCGTCAGTCGAAGCGGGGAGGGGCGGGGAAGCGGCATGGGGGTAGTGAAATTGCCTGCGGAAAAGCGATTCCGAAAGGAACCTTATCCATGAAACTGGCGCGGACGGAAAACCAAACGAGCTCGGATGGACGTCAGGCATGTCCGATCCGATTTAATTCAGAAGCCAGGAAACCAGGAGGAAAGTTTTTGGTTCTGCCTCTTGGCTTCCTGGCTTCCGAATTAATTGTCCGGCATTATTTCGCCGCGACTTTCGCCGGCTCAACGCGCAGCTGCAGCGGCTGGCCGCCGACGCTCAGGTCAGGCAGCACGAGGAACGCCGCCTGGGTGCCGTCCTTGCGCACGAAATCCGGGCTGACTTCGCCGAGTTGGAAATAGAGCGTGGTCGGTTCCTTCGGGGCTGTGAGATCGAAGGTGAACGTGAGCACGTCCTCCTTGGTCGTCACCTTCACGGTGGAAACCTGGACGCCGTCGTAGTTCGCGGTCGGCGGTTTGCCGCTGCTGAACCACACGCGCATGCGCTCCTTGCTGCCGAGAAAGACGCTGGGATCGGTGATCGTGCCCGAAAGCGTGTAGGCGGCGCCGGCGGTCACGGATTTCGGCTGATCGGCGGCGAGCTTCAGCACGGGCGCGGTGAGCAGGACTGGCGTGCTTGCGACTTGATCGGCCTCGACCTTGACGCCCATCGCCTTGCCGCCCGCCAGCACGCTGGGGAAGGTGCCGTCGCCTTCGATGGCGACGACGCGGACACGATAATTGGCGCCGACCGCAACGTCGGTGTGGACCGTCACTGACGTGGCTCCCTTGGTTTCGACCGCGCTGCGATACGTCGCGGTCGGACCAATCGCCCCGGCACCACCCGCGCCACCGGCGCGTCCGCGGCGGCCACGGCGCTGGCCCGCGGGGGCGGGGGCGGCGGCGTCCGCTGCGGCGGGCGCGGGCTGGGCGGCTGCCGCCGGAGCCGCGGCGGGCTGGGCCGCGGGGGCCGCCTGCGCTGCCGCTTTCTGAGTGGCCGCGGCGGGGTCCTCATAGTCAGGCGCCGGAGCGGGGCTCACGGTGTCGATGGCCACGACGACCTCGGAAGTGCCGGCGGGAATGCCAGTGACCACCGTGTCGATGCCGGTCGTGGCGGCGAACACGAGAGCGGGAGTGAGCAGGGCGAGAAGGCAGGCGAGTCGTTTCATGACCAAAGGGTGTCGGAGTGAATAAAACCGGGTGGGGAAGGGGTGGACCCGCGCGGAGCACAGGCTCCCGGCAAAGAAATCATCGGCCGGCGGGGGCGCAAGAATCCAAAGCTCGAAAGCCGCGCTTTTTCCCGCGAGGATTGTGTCTCTTCTCCACCGGCCCTGCGTCACGCTTCCCTCGGCCGTTGGCTCTCCAGCTTCCCTCCGGTTTGTCTTCGCCCCACGCCGTCTCGCTGCTCTTCTTGAATCTTCCTTCCTCCTTCTTCCTTTCGTTTTTTCTCCACATGAACAACCCCACCCAACGCAGTCACGGATGGCGCGCCGCTTTTGCCCTCGCGCTCGGTCTCGCCGCGCTCGCCCTCCCGTCCCGCGGAGCCGAGGCCGCCCCGATCATCACCATCAACGGCGCTCCGGCCCAGCCCGGTGACCTGAAGCCCGCCGACATCCAGTCGCTGGTCATGTCCAATGGCCTGGTCGCGATCACCTTTGGCAAGGACGCCAATGGCGACTTCAGCGCCACGTCGGTGGTCAAGAACGGCCGCGAACTCGCGCACAACCTCCACGGCGTCGAGCCGCGCGACGTCGATGCGCACCGCACGTTCTATCTCGATTCCGGCGCCGGCCGCGGGCACCTCGTGGCGGACACCGTTCGCGTGGTGAAGAACACGCCGGACTTCGCGTACTTCGCGGTCATCGACAACCGCGAGCTGCACCTCGAGCACCACTTCGTCATGCGCAAGGGCGAGAGCGGCGTGCATCCCTACGTGATCGTGAAGAACACGCCGGACGCCAACTCGGGCGAAACGCGCACGATGTACCGGTTCGACATGGACATCCTCGATAACGCCTACAGCGGCGAGCGCTGGGGCCGTCAGCCGAAGTATGGTTTCCTCCAGTCGATCTCCGAGGCCGAGATCGGAAGAGCG
>CALFNJ010000256.1 GCA_937902865.1 uncultured Opitutaceae bacterium | reverse complement strand
GTGTCCTTGCCGCCTGGAGAAATTCAAGTGCTCGAGCTCAGCCTCGGATCGTTCTACCGCACACCCGCCGACGCACGCAGCCGGGAGTTGTCCCAAAACGTGGTCATTCGCCTCGGGGGGCAGACGCTCTGGGTGCTCCCGGCCCGCTTCCATCCCGCGGGATCCCAGCCGCCAATCGTGGGGCGCGACGCCGGAATCGCCGCTTCGGGATCATCCTTCACCGGGGAACTGCTCGCACAACACACCGTGCACCCCTTCGCGACCTCGCCGCTTTCCTCCTTCGCCGTCGCTCCCTACTGGCTCGAGGCCGGATCCGAGCCCGCCTACGGAGCCGTGCGCCTGCATTTCAAGCTGCCTGCACAGCGTCCCGCGAAGATCGAGCCGCTTTTGGTCACCGGCACTTCGATCCGTCTCACCGACTATCTCACGATCGATCATCAGAGCGCTGACCGGGTGAACTTTGGCTACATGCACGCGGGGTTCCACGGTCCCCAAAGCCCGCGGGTCCGCCTGGATCCGACCCGCGAGCAAGTCGCCGAGATCGACTTCCCGGCACTCTACCCCGGAGAGGGCGACGAATTCTTTTCCACGCGCACCCTGGCCGAGATCGCCGCGCTGCGCCGCACCCGGGCCCGTCTGCGGCTGAATGGCCAGGTGCTGTTCGATGCTCCGGTCCCGGCTTTTGATTCCCCTGCGGACAAGATCGACGTCGGTGCCGGGCCCGGCCGGGTCGCGCCGGCCTACGCCGACCGCTGCTCCGGAGAGATCAGTGCGATCGAGCGGCTCACCGCGCGCACCCCGGCCGGCTTGTTGGAAAATCTCGGTCCGCTCGAATTGAAGTTGGTGTTTCCGTCGCATCCTTCCACGGGAGCAGTCGAAACGCTGTGTGCGACCGGGGCCGCCGATCGGCTGGATGTTCTGGCTCTGGTTTATGGACCTTCCGGTCGCGCGCACTGCGAAGTGCGGATGTCGACCGGCGTGATCCTCCGCAGCCATGAATTTCCCGTCGATGCCGTGTCCCATCTGCTGCAATTGCAATGGGGAGGCCTCTACCCTGACTCCACCACCGGCCAAGGCGTCTCTCCCGAGGAGCAGCGCCAACGGCAGCGCCACGTCAAAATCACCCTCGATGGCACCGTGCTTCTGGAGGACCAGGCGGACTTCATCTCGGCAAATCTCCAGATCCTGAACCTCGGCGGCGCGGCGCCGCTGAAGACCCCCTTCACGGGCCGATTGCAGGCGGTTCGGCGCCTCCCCTGACAGCAGAACCGCATCGTGAAGGTCGTGATCCAGAAAGAGCGGACCGGTTGTGCGATCGCCTGCGTCGCGATGATCACGGGCCTGAGTTACCCCGAGGTGAAACAGGCCGGTGCGCGCCTCGGCATCACCGCGGCCGATCCGTCGCTCTGGAGCGACACCCGGCAGGTGCGGCGGCTGCTCCAGTATTTCGGCCTGCGGCCCGTCGCGGGAGAAACGAAATTCGCCGGCTGGGACCGCCTGCCCGATCTCGCCCTGCTCGCGATCAAGTGGCACCGCACTTCGACCGGACCCGCCTGGCATTGGGTCGTTTTCACCCGAGAAAACGATGAAGCGATCGGTTGCGTCTTCGATCCCAAGCGGGCCCTGCGGACACATCGCCGCACCGACTTCGGACGGATGAAACCGAAATGGTTCATCCAGATCGCCGCACCAAGACACTGACGGATCGAACGTCGGCGGTTGGCCGCGAAAAGGCTCAGAACACGCAAAAAAAGCGGACGAGGAAGCATCCGAGTTTGCGTGTTCTGCGAATTTTTTCGGCCAATCTCCGTGGGCAGGGAAAAGTAATGGCCACCTCGCGGGCGGTGACATAGGCAGAACCATGCGCCCTACCCCGCTTGTTACCCTCACGTGTCTGCTGTGCGCCGCTGCCCCGACGGTTTTCGCCCAAGCCGCGGCTCCGCTCTCGCCCATTGCCCCTACCCCGGCCACACCGCCTGCGCCGATCGCGCTGTTCAATGGGCGCAACTTCGACGGCCTTCACGTCTATGTCGAAAAGGCCGGCAGCGATCCAGCGACCGCCTGGAAGATCGAGGATAACATGCTGCGCTGCCTCGGCGTCGGACGCGGCTACGTCCGCACCGAGCTCGCCTACGCCGACTACCATCTCAGCCTCGAATGGCGCTGGCCGAAGAACGCCGGCAACAGCGGCGTGATGCTCAACATCGTTGGCCCGGATCTGATCTGGCCCAAGGGCATCGAGGCCCAGCTGCAGACCAATCATTCGGGCGACTTCGCCAGCTTCGGCGATGCGCGGAGCCGGGAGGAAATCGTCAGCCGCAATCCCCGCGGCGTGAGCACCGGCCGACTCGTCCATCCCGGCCCTTCCGTGGAGAAGCCGATGGGGGAATGGAATCGCTACGACATCATCGTGTCCGGCGACACGATCACGCTCACCGTCAACGGCGTGGAATTGAACCGCATGACCGGCGTGCTGCCGTCGGGCGGGATGATCCTTTTCCAGGCGGAAGGCACGCCGATCGACTTCCGCAACATCCTCCTCACCCCGCTGCCTCCCGCGAAAAATCTCTACGCCCCCATGCCGCCGGAGACGACCACCGTAAAATAACGCGGGCCGACCACCACGAAAAACACGAATCACACGAAACTATCGGGCCACCGGAAATGAAAGGGCCCACGGAACACACGGAAGACACAGAAGAGTGGATCTCAATGATCCGGATTTTTCCGTGTATTCCGTGTGTTCCGTGGGCCTAACTTTTCGTGTGATTCGTGTATTTCGTGGTGACGAATCCAATCAGCTGCCAGGAGCGAGGCCGCGCTCGCTCTGCTGGGCGAAGGTGATGACGCGCGCGAACTCGGCGCTGCCGGCGTCGGCGTGCGCGCCGAGCTTTTCCAGGGCCTGAGTGCGGTTGAGGCCGTCGCGGTAGAGAATGCGGTGGATCAGCTTCACGCGCTCGAGCTGCGCGGCATCGAAGCCTTTGCGCTCGAGTCCGACCCGGTTGAGCGCCCGGATGACGGCCGGCTGGCCATCAGCAATGAAGAATGGGGGAATGTCCTGCACCACCTTGGCATACGCGCTGATCATCGCATAGGCGCCGATGCGGCAGAACTGATGCACGCCGGCCACGCCGCCGAAAGTCACGTTGTCCTCGACGATCACGTGGCCTGCGATCGAGTTGGAATTGCTGATGACGATGTGGCTGCCCAGCACGCAGTCGTGCGCGATGTGGCTGTAGGCCAGGATCGTGTTGTCGCTGCCGATGCGCGTGAAATCGCCGTCGTTCGTCGCGCAGTGGACGCTCACGTACTCGCGAAACACGTTGCGGTCACCGACGCGGAGGCCGGGATTCCCGCCCTTGTACTTCAGGTCCTGCGTCTTCGTACCGACGCAGGCATGCGGAAAGACCTCACAGGCTTTTCCCACGACCGTGTTGCCCTCGACGCTCGCGTGATGATGGAGGCGCGTGCCGTCGCCCAGGGTCACCGCGCCGCCGACGTAGGCGTAGGCGCCGACCTCGACTCCCCGCCCCAGCTGGGCGCCGGGCTCGATGATCGCGGTCGGGTGAATGCGGACGTCCATGGGCGCTGCGTCAGGCCTCGCCCGCGGAATCCATCACGCTGAACATCAATTCACCCGAGGACACCACCGTGCCGCCCACCGTGCAGGTGCATTCGGCGACGCCGATCCGGTTGCCGCGGTTCTTGGTCAGCTTGGCGTTGATCACGAGCTGGTCGCCCGGGCGGACCGCCTTGCGGAACTTCACCTTGTCGGCGCTCATGAAGAACGCGGTCTTCCCCTCGCTCGAGGTCTTGCGGAGCATGAGAATTCCCGCGGCCTGCGCCATCGCCTCGATCTGGAGGACGCCCGGCATCACCGGCTCGCCGGGAAAATGCCCCTGGAAATACGGCTCGTTGATCGTGACGTTCTTGATCGCCACCATCTCATCCTCGCCGATGAACTCGATCACGCGATCGATCATCAGGAACGGGTAGCGGTGCGGCAGGGTCTCGATGATGCGCTTGATCTCGAGCGAGGTCTCGTGCGGCATCACGCGCTTTTCGCCGGCCGCCTTCTCCTTCTTCTTGCTGCCGCTCTTCTTCCGCTCGAGCAGCTTCTCGTGCAGCGCCTTCGTCAGCTCCGCGTTGATCGCGTGGCCCGGGCGCGTCGCGACGATGTGCGCCTTGAGCGGCTGGCCGAGGAGGAGCACATCCCCGATGATATCGAGAATCTTGTGCCGGACGAACTCGTCTTTGAAGCGCAGCGGCTCCTTCGAGAGGATCTTGTCGCCCTTGATGACGATCGCGCAGTCGAGCGAACCGCCGCGGATCTTGCCCAGCTTGATGAGTTCCTCGATGTCCTCGTAGATCGTGAACGTGCGCGCCGCCGCGATCTGCGTCATGTAGATCTCGGGATCGATCGTGAGGGAGAGATGCTGGGTATGGATGCCGCGATCATCCGAGGAGGTGCAGGAGATTTTGAGCTCGTCCGACGGCAGCGCGATGATCGAGGAGTTGCCGCGCGTGACCGAGATCGGCGCTTCCAGCTGGAAATACTCGCGATCCTTCTCCTGCTCCACCGGCTCACCCTGGAGGATCAGATTCACGTAGGGCCGGGCCGAACCGTCCATGATCGGCGGCTCGGACGCGTTCATCTCCACCAGCACGTTGTCGACCCCGCAGCCGTGCAACGCGCTAAGCAGATGCTCAACCGTGTGAATCTTGGCATGGCCGCTCTGGATCGTGGTGGCGCGGACGAGGTCCGTCACCTGGTCGATGCGGGGCTTGAGTTCGGGCGCCCCGTTCAGGTCCACGCGCTTGAACACCACCCCGTGGTCCGCCGGCGCCGGTTTCAGCGTCAGCGTGACGGATTCTCCAGTGTGCAGTGCGCTGCCACTGATGGAGACTTCGCGCGCGAGGGTGCGTTGTTTCATAGGAAGTTGCGCGTCATCACGCCAACCCGCCCGGGAGAGGGCAAGCGCGATCAGTTGAAACGTCATTCCGTTCGCGTGACTTTAGCGTGTGGGTCGCGGACCGCTGAAGTTTCACCCTGCGCAAAGGAGGCCGGACGCCGGAGGCCAGGTGCCGGAAACCGGAGCCCCAATGCCAGGCTACAGACCGCGCCCTCGGGTCTGAGTTTGGATGTCCTGCCGGCGTTTCTCCCGGCATCTGGCGTCCGGCCTCTGGCTTCCGCAAGTTAGCGCAAGGGGTAGTGTCCTAATTTGGGTGATGATTGATCATCTTTCTCGTTCTCTTTCTCGATCACTCCCGAAGGAGAAAGAGAATGAGAAAGAAGAAAGAGAACGATTCACTCATTCGGGTAAGTTAGGACACTACCGCGCAAGGCCCCGGCTTGACACCGCTTCGCCCCGTTCCTCACTCTGCACCTTCCGCTACTCAAAACCCACTCCGTCTCGATCCCCGCCATGCCCGCAGCCAACGACATCCGCAAAGGCCAAGTCATCAAGTTCAACGGCGAG
>CALFNJ010000255.1 GCA_937902865.1 uncultured Opitutaceae bacterium | reverse complement strand
TCGCCAACAATCTCGCGAACGTGAACACCCCGGGATTCAAGCGCAGCAAGATCGAATTCCAGGATCTGCTCTACCAGAAGCCCACGCGCGCCTCGGGCTCCGACTCCGGCGGCGGCAATCTCGTCCCCACCGGCCTCGAGGTCGGCAACGGTTCGCGCGTCGCCGCGACGTCCAAGGTCTTCACCCAGGGCCAGCTCACGCAGACCGGCGGCAATCTCGATCTCGCTATCCAGGGCGACGGTTTCTTCGAGGTGCAGCGCCCCGACGGCACCATCGGCTACACGCGTGACGGCGCGCTCAAGCTCAACGCCCAGGGCCAGGTCGTCACCGTCGACGGCCTTCCGCTGCTGAGCGGCTTCCAGCCGATTCCCTCCGGCGCCTCATCCGTGAACATTTCCGAGAACGGCCAGGTCACCGTGCAGACCGCCAGCGGCACCAGCTCCTTCCGCATCACGCTCGCGCGTTTCGCCAATCCGGCCGGCCTGCAGAGCATGGGCGGCAACCTTTACCAGGAGACCGCCGCCAGCGGTTCCCCCGAGGTCGGCAATCCCGCCGAACAGGGCTTCGGCAGCATCATGCAGGGCTACACCGAGTCCTCCAACGTGAACATCGTCGAGGAAATGGTGAACCTCATCACCGCGCAGCGCGCCTACGAGATCAATTCCAAGTCCATCCAGGCGTCGGACGAGATGCTGCAGAACGTCGCGCAGATGAAGCGCTGACGCCGATCCGAAGCGGATCGGAAATTCCAAACGCCAAAAGTCCAAACGCCAAAAATTGCTGATGAAACGTGTTTTCTCCCTTTTTCGTCGGATCGCCTTGCTGGTGCCGCTCCTTGGCTTCGGCGCCGGTCTCGCGCGGGCCGACGATGCGGCCGCATCGAGTGCGCTCGATCGGGCCCAATTGCTTTCCCTCCTCTCCCGCCAGGTGGCCGCGCACTACAATCTCGAGGGCGATCTCGAGCTGGATCTCGCGCGTCCGTGGACTCCGCCCGACCGCACCGCGGCGAAGTGGGACCTTTCCATCCTCGATTATCCCGCATCACCCGCCGGCTCGATGCTGCTGCGCTGCCGGCTGCTCGCCGACGGCAACGCCATGTCCGACGTCACGCTCGTGCTGCGCGCCGCTCTCTGGCGCGACGCCTGGGTCGCGCGCGAGCCGCTCACGATCGGTGCCACCTTTGATCCGTCCGTGCTCGATACGCGTCGCGTCGATCTCTTCCGCGAGCGCGACAGCCTGCCCGCCACCAGCGGCGATCGTTCCCTCGCCTTCGCCCGCGCCGTGCCGGCCGGACGCCTTCTCACCTGGCATGACGTCAGCCGCCGCCCGCTCGTCCGCAAGGGCGGCCTCGTCGAGGTCCGCGCCGTCGACGGTCCCATGGTCGTCACCATGAAGGCCCTCGCCCTCGAGAGCGGCGCGCAGGGAGAAACCATCACGGTCCGCAACCCCGAATCCCGCCGCGATTTTCCGGCGGTCATCATCGATGAAAACCATGTCCAAATTAACTTCTAAGCTGGCGCTCGCCGCGGCGCTGATCGCCGCGGTCGCCGGAACCGGTGCCCGGGCGGAATCGCTCTGGCCGGCCGCCTCCACCGGCGCGCCCGCCGCCATGACCGCCGATCGCAAGGCCGGACGGCCCGGCGATATCCTGACCATCGTCGTCAGCGAATCCGTCGCGGCCCAGAACAGCCAGAGCACGAAGTCGAACCGCGATTCCTCCATTTCCGACGCCGTCTCCACCTTCTTCTATCCCGGTCTCGGCACCCACAAGGGCGTCATGCCGAGCATGCAGGTCGCCGGCAAGGCCACCTACGACGGCGGCGGCGACATCAGCAACAACCAGAGCCTCGTCAGCCGCGCAGCCGTGACCGTGACCGATGTCCTCCCCAACGGGAACCTCGTCATCTCCGGCGTGCGCATCGTCACCTTCTCCGGCGAGACGCAGTACGTCGTGCTCCACGGCATCGTCCGCCGCGACGACATCGCGACCGACAACACGGTGCTGTCCACCAACATCGCCGACGCCCGCGTCGAATTTCACAGCCAGGGCCAGCTGACCGACGCGCAGAAGCGCGGCTGGCTCGCCAAGTTCTACGAGAAGCTGCGGCCGTTTTGAGCGGAGATTTTTTCGATGAAGCTTCGCACGCTGCTGCTGGCGGCCACCGCCACCTTTCTCACCGCTCCGGCGCTCCTCGCCTCGCGCGTCAAGGATCTCACCTTGATCGACGGCGGGCGCGACAACCAGCTGGTCGGCTACGGCATCGTCGTCGGCCTCGCCGGTGACGGCGACAGCAACGCGGCCACCACGCTGCGCAGCGTCGCCAACATCCTCCAGCGCTATGGGCTCACCATCAATCCGAACGACATCAAGGCGAAGAACGCCGCGGCCGTCATGATCACCGCCGACATCAGCGCGTTTCTCAAGCCGGGCTCCCGCATCGATGTGAACGTCGCCTCGATGGGCGACGCCAAGACGCTCCAGGGCGCCGTGCTCCTCCAGACTCCGCTGCTCGGCGCCGACGGACGCGTTTATGCCGTCGCGCAGGGTCCCGTCGCCATCGGCGGTTTCCTCGGCGGCAGCGGCGGCGCGGGCGGCGCCACGGTGCAGAAGAACCATCCCACGGTCGGCACGATCAGCAACGGCGCGATCGTCGAGACCGAGATCCCCGCCACGGTCGTCCGCAACGACACGCTTCGGCTGCTCCTCAACAATCCCGATTTCACCTCGGCCGCGCGCATGGCCGACGCCATCAACGCGCAGTGGCCCGAGATGGCCAATCCGATCGACGCCGCCACCGTCAGCGTACGCCTGCCCGAGAACTATCGCGGCCGCGACGTCGCGTTCATCGCCGCTCTCGGCGAGATCGAAAGCGTGCCCGACACCAACGCGCGCATCGTGATCAACGAGCGCACCGGCACCATCGTCGCCACCGCGCCCGTCCGCCTTTCCCACGTCGCGATCGCCCTCGGTTCGCTGACGATCACCGTCAGCTCCAACGTCGGCGTCAGCCAGCCGCAGCCGTTCAGCAGCGGCGGCCAGACCGTCGCGGTCCCGAGCACCAAGACCGACGTCAACGAAGTGAAGGGCGGTTTCACCGTCCTGAACGAGCCTCCCACGATCGAACGTCTTGCCGCCGCCCTCAACGCCCTCGGCGTCTCCACGCGCGAGATGATGGCGATCTTCCAGGCCCTGAAACGCTCCGGCGCCCTCCAGGCCGAACTCATCATCAACTAAATTTCCTCCAGGTAGGGCGAGGCGTCCCCGCCGAGCCGCGGCTCACCGGGACGGTTCGCCCTACCACCACCATCACCGCCACCATGAACGTCTCCGCCATCGCCGCCTTGTCCGGCGTTAGCCAACCGACCGCCGCCGCGGACCTGACCGCCAGCGGCCGCTCCCCCGCGAAGGCCGAAGCCGCCCAGCGCAAGCAGGTCGCGGGACAGTTCGAGGCCATTCTCGTCCGCCAGCTCCTCGGCAAGAGCGTCGGCTCGATGCTCGGCGGCGATGCCGGCGTCTCCGGCACGGTTTACGGCGACATGATGACCGACGTCCTCGCGCAGAAACTCACCGCCGGCGGTGGCCTCGGCCTCGCGCACATGATCGAGAAACAGCTCACGCCGCGTGGCACGCCGCTCGATCCGACCGCGGCCACGTCCGCCGTCTCCACTTCCACTCATCCTTCCTCATGATGACCTCTTCCTGGGAAAATATCGTCCACTGCCTCCGTCAGGAGCTTGTCGAATGCGGCGGCCTGCTGAACCTGTTTGAAAAGCAGCAGAGCGCCCTGCTCAGCCAGAACGCGGCCGGCGTGCTCGGCGAAGTCGCCGCGATCGAGCAGCAGGTCCGCACGCTCGCCAACCGCCGCGTCAGCCGCGAGGAGGCCGTCTCCGCCTTCGCCACCGCGCACGGCCAGAGCCCGACCGCCACGCTGCGTTCGCTCCTGCCGCACGTGGACATCGAGGCGCGCCCGCTCGTCGAGGCGCTCATCGCCGAGGTCAACCGGCTCGTCTATCGCGTCCGCCAGGCCAGCCGCCAGAATCACCTGCTCCTCTCCCGCACGCTCGAGATCAACCAGGAGACGCTGCAGCAGCTGCGCCCCGATTCCTTCTCGAAGACTTACTCCCCCGCCGGCCGCGTCGCGCTCGCGTCGCCCACCGCCTCCACCCTCTGCCACGCCGGCTGATCCGCCCTCTGACCATCCGATCATCCGACCATCCGGTCTTCTGATCCTCCGGCTTCCGTCGTCCGCCCTCCGTCATCCGTCCTCCTTCCCTCTCCGCATCATGTCCGGTCTCTTCGCCACCCTCAACGCCTCCGCCAGCGCGCTGCAGGCTCATGCCTTGGCGGTCGAGATCACCGGCAAGAATCTGGCCAACGCCAACAACGCCGGCTACGCCCGCCAAACCGTCAACTACGCCACCGGCGCAACCGTCGTCACCGAGCAGGGCGCACAGAGCCTCGGCCTCGCCGCGAATGTCACGCAGATCCGCGACACGCTGCTCGATCGCCAGGTGCTGCGTGAAACTTCGCTGAGCTCATACTACGGCACGTTGCAGCAGGCGCTGCAGCGCGCGCAGGCGGGACTCGGCCAGACATTGTCCAGCGCGGCTTCGACCGACGGCACGTCGACCGTCACGACCGACACCGGCATCGGCGCCGCGCTCGACGATTTCTTCAATTCCTTCCAGGCCCTCGCCGCCACCCCCACCGATTCCGGTGCGAAGCAGGCCGTCCTCGCCAGCGCCAACACGCTCGCGGACCGGCTGCAGCAGGCCGACGCCACGCTGGCCCAGGGCCAGACCGACCTCGGCACCAAGATCACCAGCGATGCCTCCGACGCGAACTCGCTCCTCCATACGCTCGCCGATCTCAACAGCCAGATCGTCCGCATCGAGGCGAACGCGCCCGGCTCCGCCGTCGATCTGCGCGACCAGCGGCAGGACGCGCTCGAAAAGCTCGCCGCCCTGATGCCCGTCTCCGTGACGGACGCCGGCGGCGGCGCGATCCAGGTTTCCGCGAACGGCAGCAGCGGCGGCGTCGTGCTGGTCGACCACGGCACGGTCAACGGCACCGTCGCGTTCACCGGCACCCAGATCACCGCCGGCAGCCCGGCCACCGCGCTCACGCTCACCGGCGGCTCGATGCAGGGCGCGCTCGCCGCCCGCGACGGCGCGCTGCAGACGCTCCGCGACCAGTTCGACGCCCTCGCCAGCCAGCTCGTTTCCTCGGTCAACGCCGTCTACAATCCTTCCGGCAGCACCGGCGATTTCTTCACCGCCGGCGACACCACCGCGGCGACCATCACCGTCAGCAGCGGCCTCACCGCCGCCAATCTGCGCGCCGGCGCGTCCACCGGCGCGGCTGGCGACAACAGCGTCGCGCTCGCCCTCGGCCGGCTCGCCACCACGAAGTTCACCGCCAGCGGCAGCAATCCGATCGACGGCACGCTGGGCGCGTTCTTCTCCAGCAGCATCGCG
>CALFNJ010000254.1 GCA_937902865.1 uncultured Opitutaceae bacterium | reverse complement strand
GTGGCCAGCCGGTCGTTCTGCAGGATGTGCCCGGAGGCCCAGGCGCGCACGAGGACTCCGATCAGCGCGACCGGCCCACCAAGGGCGAGTGAGCCGACCGTGGGGTGTGCGAAAATGATGTACGCGATACCAAGAACAAATCCGAGCGGGATTCGAAGCGTTTTGGCCAACTCGGAAGCGGTCACCCAGCGACCTCCCTCAGAATGTGCCGGCCAATGACCAACCGCTGGATCTCCGAGGTCCCCTCACCTATCTCACAGATTTTCGCGTCGCGCATCATGCGCTCTACCGGATAATCCTTGGTGTACCCGTAGCCGCCATGGATCTGAACCGCCTTGGTCGTTGCCCGCATTGCGAGCTCGGAGCAGAACAGCTTGGCCATCGCCGCTTCCTTCCCGAACGGCTTGCCGTGCTGCGCCAGCCACGCGGCGTGAAAGACGAGGTGTCGTCCGGCCTCGATCTCCGTGGCCATGTCCGACAGCTGGAACTGGATTCCCTGAAAATCGGCAATCGGCTTTCCGAACTGCTTCCTTATCGACGCGTACTTCAGAGCCTCCTCGTACGCGCCTTCCGCAATCCCCAGGGAAAGTGCGCCGATTCCAATCCGCCCCGAGTCGAGCGTCTGCATGAAATTCGTGAAGCCCTCGCCCTCCCTTCCCAGCAGATTCTCTTCAGGTACCTCGACGTCCTCGAAGACCAACTCGCGCGTATCCGACGAGCGCCAGCCGAGCTTGTCTTCCTTCTTGCCGGCGCGAAACCCTTTCATCGCAGGGAGCGATTCATCGTGACCGACACCAACGGCGCGAGCCGAATCCAGATCGGTCGTCGGCTTGGTGAGAATGAAGGAACTGATGCCCTTGGTTCCGCGAGTGGCGTCCGTCACGGCTGTAACTACGAATATCTCTCCAACACCACCGTGCGTAATGAAGATCTTGGAGCCGTTCAGCACATACCGGTCACCACGCTTCTCCGCTCGCGTGCGCGTTCCACCTGCATCGCTCCCAGCCGATGGTTCCGTAAGTCCGAATCCGCCGAGGACTTTGCCGGAGGCGAGCAACGGCACGTACCGGTGTCGCTGCTCGTCGTTGCCAAACTTCACGATCGGTGAGGTTCCGAGCGTGGTGTGCGCGGAAATCGTAATCGCGTGTGACGCGTCCACCTTCGCCATCTCGTGAATGGCAATGATGTATGAAGTGATGTCCAGCCCCGCACCACCGAGTTCTTCCGGCCACGGCACGCCGAGCAATCCGAGCTCGCCCATTCGGCGGACGTTTTCCCAGAGAAATTTCCCCTCGGCGTCAAGCTTGGCGGCGACGGGGGCCACGTGGTCGCGCGCGAATTCGCGTACCGTGTCACGTACGGCAAGGTTCTGTTCGGAAAAGTAGAACGTATCGTCCATTCGTAGGTTTTGTTACGTCTGATCTTCGGTGAGCGCCGCGATGAAGCGCGGGCCGAAACGCGCGGTTTTTACCGGACCAATCCCGCGAAGGTCCCCGAACGCGGCGAGGGTGCGCGGGCGGTGTACGGCAATCTGG
Source organism: uncultured Opitutaceae bacterium (assembly GCA_937902865.1). Lineage (GTDB taxonomy): Bacteria > Verrucomicrobiota > Verrucomicrobiia > Opitutales > Opitutaceae > CAIUWA01. Next base: position 710 of record CALFNJ010000254.1, on the reverse strand, counting down.
CGCAGTGTTTTGTCGTCGAAGACAATAGATGGAGGGACCTCCTGCTCTCGCGCGAGCTCGCGCCGCAGAGACCGGAGGCGGTCGAAAAGCTGCTGCGCGGCGGGTGGCAGATCATCCGTAACCTCCGCCTTCTTCCCTCCGGAAAAAACGCCCTGCAGGGCACCGCCGGCGCTGGCTCGGGTTCGGGCGCCAGTACGCGGGCGCCGGACAGCCTCGGCCTTCGGCGGGCGCTCGACGGTCGTGCCCTGACAGTTGTCGCAGCCCGAGCAACCATTTCCCGCGGCGGGGTCACCGAAATACCTGAGTACGCCTGCCCGTCGGCAACTCTTCGCATAAGCATACTTCTGTCCCGCTTCCCGCTTCTCGCGTTCCGCGTCGCGGCGGAGGTTCCCGCGGCGCCGCTCGTGGGCTGGAAGCTCGTCGTGGCGCTGGGCGATCTGCTGACGGCGCTGCTGCTCTTCCGGCGCGGGCCCGCGCTCGCGCTGCTGTGGCTCACGTGCCCGCTCGTCCTCATCGAGCTGTGCGTGAACGTCCACGTCGAGGCCGTGGGACTTCTGCCGTTCGTCGCGGCGCTGCTCTTCTTCGACTCGCGCCCGCGGCTCGCCGGCTTCTGCCTCGGGCTCGCGACCGCCGTGAAGCTGCTGCCGATCTACCTCTTCGCGCTCATCCGCCGCCGCGAGGTCCTCGTGTTCGGCGCGCTCGCGCTGATG
>CALFNJ010000253.1 GCA_937902865.1 uncultured Opitutaceae bacterium | reverse complement strand
CGATCTTCTAAAACTTGTTCTGGCGGTAGGCGCCGATCGTCGGCGCGTCGGGATTCACCTCGGGGCCGAAGTAGCGGAGGACCACCAGCGGCTCGACGGTGCTCGTGTTCTCGAACGTGACGCCGGCTTTCGCGGCGGTTTCGGTGCAGAACACTTCGTCCTCGGTGAGCTCGCCGAAGCGGATGAGCTTGGGGCAGTCGAGCGCGAGGCGGTTCATGCGTCCCTTGCCCTGGACGGTGATTAGGCCGTAGGCGCCGTTGTCGCGGATCGTGCACTTTGCGCCCGGCTCGACGGTGAGCTCCTTGGCGGTGAAGAGTTGCTCGCCCTTCACGCGGCCGTAGACGATCCAGCGGTCGACATAGCCCTCCGAACGCGTGTCGGCGACCGGGATGGGCTCGAGGTAGTGGTTGTCCTTGAAATGGGGGTCGGTGTTTTCGTCCCAGTCGAGCTGGTCGACGATGAAGTCCAGATCGCGGTGCCGGTCCGCCGGCATGTCCTTCACGAGCAGGCTCCACGGCACCTCGCGACCCTCGACCAGCGACTGGTACATCCCGAAGACATCCGAACCCCATTGCGGCTCATACGTGCAGAGCGAACCGGGCGCGTGGAGCACGGAGGGCGGGATGAGCCAGCCGGTGCCGGGCTTGAGGCGATAGGCGCGCGAGAGATCGAGGATGCCGTTATCGCCGCGATTCCAGTTTTCGAGGCAGCGGCGGACCTGGGCCTTCGTCGTGCCGGGCTCGAGGCCCATGAAGGTATAGGGAAAATTGTTTCCGACCTGGTTGTGCTGCGGCGGGAAATAATACGACTCCGGCTTGCCCTCCTGTCCGACGAGCCGCGCCTGCGCCGCCGACTGGTGCATGTGATGCGGAATCGGCCCCATGTTATCGAAGAACTTCGAGTAAACCGGCCAGCGGCGGTACTTCGTCCAGATCGCCGAGCCGATGAGATCGGCGCCGCATTCCTCGACCGCCTGCGCGAGCGTGAAACGGCGATCCCCGGCGACGACGTAGCTCAAGCCCTCGTCCGGCGTGCGGTTCTCGTTCGCCGCCGGCGTGGTCGAGGCGAACCAGCGCTCGTCGATACCGCCGCGATTGAGCCCGAACGCGTAGAGGTCATCCGGATGCAGCTTCAGCCGCCGCCCGGGCTGGAGGAAGGAGCGCGGCACCCAGCACGGCGCGAGGCGCAGGAGTCCGCCGGTGTCGGCGAGTGTCGCCTCCACAAGAGGTTTCACACGGGAAGAAACGGTGGTGAGAGAGGAGGGCATGAAGAAAATTTGGCTCAGCGAAGCCGTGAGAGATCGTTTCCGTGGCGCGCTCAGCGGCACCTCAGAGGGGAAGGGCTGGCCGCAAAAATGCGCAAAAGGACGCGAAAAATAGAGACCTTTTTGCGTCCTCTGCGCCTTTTTGTGGCCAATCAGCTCTGAAAGCAGAGGCCTGGTGGAGCGGAAGGCCGGAGGGCCAGGCGACCGGAAGCGGGTCGGAGACCCGCTCCACTTCAGTTCTTCGCGGCTTCGCGTGGGAAACTTCAGAGCCGATTCGTTTCCGGCGGTCCGAATTCCGCGTGAGCCAGCGGGCCGGAGCTGACGACGAATTTTTCCAGGACAACACCGGGATCGACCATGAAGACCCGCAGCGTGTGGCGGCCGGGCTGGGCGAGGGTGTGCGAGGTCTTGGTGACGCTGGCGTTGCGGATGACGTTCTGCTGCCAGACCGGATTGGTGCTGTCGCCTGAGGTCTGCTCGAAGTCGACGAGCTGCGGCGTGCCGTCGTCGATCGCGACGGCGTAACGCTGGCCGCGCGTAGAATTGAGGCGATGGGTCGGAATGGCATAGACCGTCACCTCACAGGCGCCGGCGTGGTCGGTCGTGAATTCGTAATCGAGCTCCGGCGACTGCCGGACGATCTGATCCGGCGCGGAGATGCTCGCCACCGTGGTTTGGAAAACCGTGGGCGCGTCGGTCTGGCGGCCCAGGCCGGCGATCGGCTGCCATTCGGCGCCGCCGCGGGCGAGGTTGCGGGTGAAATGAATCGCCTGCACCGAAAGGTCAGGCGCAGTCGTGGCGACGGCGGGCGCGGCCGGAGTCGCGGGGCGCGGGATCGCCGGCCATTTGAAACCGTAGGTGCCGCTGGTCGTGCCACGCACCGTCATGAGGTTGCGCCATTTTCCGCCGGCGAGGGTGTTGTTGTAGTAGTCCGTCTCGGACTCGATCTCCTTCATCGCCTCCGCGGCGTCCGGGCCGAGGTAAACGTGGTTCACCAAGGTGCAGATCTTCACGGGATAAAGCACCAGCTCGTAGAAGGCATCGCGCTTCGCGGCGGGGAGACGGGCGGAGATTTCCTGCGCTGACCGGAGGAGAGCGTCGTAGTCGGAGAGGCGCTGCTGCACCTCGGCGGGATTGAACGAAGTCGTGTCCATGGCCTCGGGCTTGCGCGCGAAGCCGAGCCGGTAATAACGCGTCATCACGTCGGCAATTGCCGGCGACTCGGCGGGGCCGAACTCACGTGTGGCCCAGTCGGTGACGTAGTGCGCGACGCTCTGCCGGTCGTAGGCGTGGACGTTCCAGCCGAGGCGCATCCAGAATTCCAGGCCGATCTCGCCCGGCTTGATGTCGCCGACGTTCACGACCCAGATGCGATTGGCGCCGTAATCGTAAGCCTTCGTCATTTCCTCCCAGATCAGCGCGGGCGGCGTGGTGTTGAGCCAGACGTAGGAGCGCGGCCGTCCGAGGTAGCTGATGTGATAATAGATGCCCGAAGCGCCCGAACGCTTCTGCTCGTCCGGCGTGGGGAGCTGGCGGATGTAGCCGAAATTGTCATCGGTCCAGAGGATCGTGACATCGTCCGGCACCTGCATGCCGCGCTGGTAGAGCTCGAGCACCTCCTTGTACGGGGCGAAGAGCTGCGGGACCTTGGTGAGGTCGGGATTGACGTACTTCTTGAGCAGACCGCGCTGACCGTCGATCGCCGACTCGACGACCTTCATCTTCGCATTCGGATCGGCCGGCCCGAGCATGGCGGAGTCGTGCACGCCGCGAATGCCGAGCGTCCAGACCGCCTCGTACGAGCCGCGCTGTTTGGCCCACTGCTCCCAGTAGGCGAGGAGGTTGGCGCCGTTGGTGTCGTAGCGCCATTCGCCGGTGCCCTCCTGCGGCCAGAGCACGTTGTTGCGGTTCATCGCCTCGGTGTGGCTGGCGCCCATGACGATGCCCCAATCGTCGGCGAGCGTGACGTTCGCCGCGATCCGCGCGAACTCGGTCGAGACCGGGTGCATCGCGGGCCAGAGGTAGTTGCCCTTCAGGCGGAGAAGCAGTTCGAAAACCTTCTCGTACGTTTTCGGCCCGATGTTGCCCTGGGCGGGCTCGAACGTCTTGGCGGCCCACGGCTCGAGACCCCAGTCCTCGTCGTTGATGAAGATGCCGCGGTACTTCACGGAAGGAGAGCCGTCCTTCAGCGACTGCGGCGGCACCACGAGTGCGTCCTGATGCTGCGGCGGGAGATCGGCCCACCAGTACCACGGCGAAACGCCCATGGCGCTGGAGAGCGTGAACACGCCGTAGGCCGTGCCGCGGCGGTCGGCGCCGACGATCACGAGGGCGCGTTCGACGTTCGGAAGCGGCTTGGCCACGACCTGCAGCCGGAAGGCCTCCCACTGTCCACGCACGCCGGAGACGTCGATCTTGCCGGCGGCGGCCAGTTGGTCGATCAGCGCGCTGTGCCCGAGCGATCCGACGATGACGGCGTCGGCGCCGAGCTGCGAGGCATCGTGGAGCACGCGCGGTTTGCGGCCGGTGACGCGTTCGACGTCATCCGCGAGCAGGCCGGCGGCGATGCTGACCAGCTTGATGTCGCCCGAGTCGACGTAGATATCCGCCGTGTTCGAACCGAGGGACAGCTTCACTGCTCCCGCCGAATCTACATGGGCGAGGGAGAGCGCGGGAGTTGCCACGGACGTGTCCGCGGCCGGAAGGCGCACGGCGGTCAGCAGCAGAACCAAGGCAGCTAGAACACGGGCGGGAAAGCGGAGCAGTGTTTTCATGATCGGGGGTTGGGGGAAGAGAAAGAGAAGGCGGAGATCCGAACTTTTCAATCCCTCGGAAGGTTCACCACAGAGACGCAGAGGCGCAGAGAAATCCGGGACGCTCGGCCGGGAAACAGAGCGGACTTGAATGCTTTCTCTGTGTCTCTGTGCCTCTGTGGTGAAAAATGCCGAGGCTCGAAGCAGACGTTTCGGTTGCGCATCGGAAGCTGGCCGCTACTTCTTTGGTTCTTACTTGGTTCTCGGCCGGCGTCACCTTCGCGGCCGATCGTTCGTCATCACGATCAAATCCCCCATGAAAAACTCCGCCTCCGTCCGTTCCTCGTCCTCGTCCGTCACCCGTCGCAGCTTCCTCGGCCAGATGGCCGGCGCCGCCGCGGCGGCTTCGTTGCCCGGCATTCTCCGCGGCCAGTCGCTCGTGAAAAACGGCAAGCGTCCGAATGTGCTGTTCTTCATGGCGGACGACATGCGCGTCGAGCTCGGCTGCTATCAGAGCATGTTCAACGCGAAGACGCCGAATCTCGACGCGCTCGCGAAGGCCGGGGTGCGCTTCGACCGCAACTACTGCCAGTACCCGATCTGCAATCCGTCGCGCACCTCGCTGCTCAACAACCGGCATCCCACGACGACGCGGGTGCTCGGCAACGGCACGAATTTCCGCACCACGCATCCGGAGCTCGTCAGCCTTCCGCAGCTGTTCCGCGAGAACGGCTACACCTCGCTGCGGACGGGCAAGATCTTCCACGGCGGCTTCGACGATCCCAAGGCCTGGGACAAGGGCCACGAGGAACGCGAAGGCGACGGCGGCGCCGGCGGCAAGGCGATGTCGATCCCGCGGCCCGCGTCGGGCACGCCGCATTCCGAAGCGTCGGCCAAGATGCACATCGTGAGCTCGAACGGGCAGAACAAGGAGCCCGATTACCGTTCGGCCGATTATGCCACGCAGTATGTGCTGCCGGCGCTGGCCGGTGACGTCAGCCGGGCGGCCCACTCGGACCAGCTGATCGTCCTCGACGGCCACGGAGAGGGTCATCCCGACTTTCATACGTCCACCACTGCGATCAGCTACCTCCGCGAGGCGAAGGAAAGCGGCAAACCGTTCTTCCTCGGCTGCGGTTTCGTGAAGCCGCACAGCCCGCTGTGCGCGCCGCAGGAGTTCCTGGACATGTATCCCTTGGACAAGATCAAGCTGACGCCGGACTTCATGCCCTGGCCGACCGTGCCCCCGGGCTTTCCGAGCGCCGCGATCCGCCGCAACAACGCCGATCTCTTCATCGGCCGCGGCGCGACCGACGAGGAGGCGAAGATGACGATCCGCCACTATATCGCGTCGATCACCTATTGTGACTGGAACCTCGGTCGCGTCGTGGCGGAGCTCGACCGTCTCGGCCTGCGCGAGAACACGATCATCGTGTTTGTCGTCGATCACGGCTATCAGCTCGGCGAAAAGGGCAAGTGGTCGAAGGCC